>SVRY01000011.1 GCA_015064585.1 Oscillospiraceae bacterium | reverse complement strand
AAAAAAATTTTAAAATTTTTTCAAAAAAGTTTTGGTTTTCAAGAGGTGTGTTTTACCCTTCACCTATATAAGACAACAAAACTGAAAAAACCTAACATGCTTTTGAAAAAAATTTAAAATTTTTTCAAAAAAGTTTTGGTTTTCAAGAGGGGTGTTTTACCCTTCACCTATATAAGACAACAAGACTGAAAAAACCTAACATGCTTTTGAAAAAATTTTAAAATTTTTTCAAAAAAGTTTTGGTTTTCAAGGGGGGCGTTTTGCCCTTCACCTATATAAGACAACAAAGTTTAAAAAACCTAACATGCATTTGAAGAAAATTTTAAATATTTTGAAAAATTGGTTTGGCACATGATAAATCAGTATAGCACATAAAATATTGTTGGGAAAGAGGCTGATCAATTTAAAAAAAATTTAAAATCCTCTTTTCAAAAGGAAAAAACTGTGATATAATAAAGAAGATGTGTATAAATAACCTATTATCATATGACAGAGAGGTATTGTATATGGCAAAGAATTTGAAAAAAATTGACGGTTTTGCAGGGGTTGAAGGTCCTGTTGTTACCATTGTTATGGACGGTATCGGCATTGCGCCCGCAACTGCCGGCAATGCGGTGATCGCCGCTTCCACCCCCACTCTTGACCGTTTGATGAAAGATTATCCCTGCCGCGCGCTGAAGGCACACGGTACGGCAGTCGGTCTTCCCTCCGATGACGATATGGGTAACTCCGAGGTTGGTCACAATGCGCTTGGCGCAGGTCAGGTGTTTGCGCAGGGCGCAAAGCTGGTTTCTCAGTCCATTGAAAGCGGAAAGATGTTCGCTTCCGGCTCTTGGCAGACCCTTTGCGGCAATGTAAAAGAAAACGGCTCCACCCTGCATTTCCTTGGGCTTTTCTCCGACGGTAATGTGCATTCCCACATTGATCACTTGAAAGCAATGATCGTCAGAGCCAAGGAAGAGGGTATTGCAAAGGTACGTGTTCATATTTTGCTGGACGGGCGTGACGTGGGCGAGACCTCCGCTCTTGAATATATTCTGCCTTTTGAAGCCTTTCTTGCTGACCTGCGCAGCGAAAACTACGATGTAAAGATCGCATCGGGCGGTGGCAGAATGCAGATCACCATGGACCGTTACGAAGCAAACTGGGCAATGGTGGAAGCGGGCTGGAAGACCCACGTGCTGGGTCAGGGCAGACAGTTTGCCTCTGCAGAAGAAGCAGTGAATACCTACCGCGCCGAGACCGGTGCCATTGACCAGGATCTGCCTGCATTTGTTATTGCTGAAAACGGCATCCCTGTGGGCACTGTAGAAGACGGCGACAGCGTGATCTTCTTCAACTTCCGCGGCGACCGTGCCATTGAAATTTCCAAAGCATTTGATGACGAGGCATTTGATAAGTTTGACCGTGTTCGCTACCCCAAGGTCATGTACGCAGGTATGCTGGAATATGACGGCGATGCGCACATCCCCTCCCGTTACCTGGTAAATCCTCCCGAAATCACCAACACCATGGGTGAGTATTTGGCAGATTGCGGTATTAAGCAAGCGGCAGTATCCGAAACACAGAAGTACGGTCATGTAACCTATTTCTGGAACGGAAACCGCTCCGGTAAATTTAGCGAGGAACTGGAAACCTATCTAGAGGTTCCTTCCGACGTTGTTCCCTTTGAACAAAGACCCTGGATGAAGTGTGCTGAAATCACCGATAAATTGATCGAAATGATCCAGTCGGGTGAATATAAGTACATCCGTTGCAATTTCCCCAACGGCGACATGGTAGGGCACACCGGTAATTTGGAAGCAACCAAGATCTCTGTAGCTTCCCTTGACCTGCAGTTGGCAAGACTCCTTCCCGTTATTGACGCGGCAAAGGGCGTTGCCATTATCACTGCAGACCACGGCAACGCGGATGAAATGTATGAACTGGACAAGAAGGGTCAGCCCAAGGCAAGCGGAAACGGCTTTAAGGCTAAGACCAGTCATACCCTCAATCCCGTTCCTTGCATTATCTACGATAACTTCTATGCTGACAAGTACACAGTAAAAGCACAGGGCGATTTTGGTCTTGCCAATGTAGCGGCTACCACCGTTAATTTGCTTGGCTATGAAGCACCTGATATGTGGAATGAATCTCTGATTGAGACTAAATAAACAAATTCCAAACGCTGCAGGGTCTATCTTTGCGGCGTTTGCACTATCAAGAAAGGTGGGACCAAAATGAGATATACGACCGATCCAAATTATAAAGATTTGTCTTTGACGGTCAGATCCTTTTTGCACAGCGATGAAGAACTGCTTTGGACGGGACGTCCTTATGCTACGCAACCCTACCGCAGTTCGGTTTTTTTGGTATTATTTTCGATTTTTTGGTTGGTTTTTTCAATTTTCTGGACGGTGGGAGCGACTGCTGCGGGAGGGGCTTTCGGGCTGTTTGGCGTTCCGTTTATGATAATTGGTTGCTATTTGGTATATTCTGTGACAGTGGGACAGCGTAAGACGCTTTCGGAAACGGTATATGCCGTGACCGACCGCCGTGCATTGATTATTACAAAGGGAAAGAACGGCTTGAATTGCTGTGAATATGTGCTTTCCAATTTGACCGGGATCAGTTTGGAGAATGTGAAGGAAAACAGCGGTACTATCCGCCTGGCTCCCCATCAGGTTTATTATGATCACAGGGGAAACCGCAGAAATACCGCCCCCGATCTCACCACTGCATTTTTGATGATTGATAATGTACATATGGTCTATAACTTGATCTCTGAACAGTTGGGAAGAGACTGATAAATAACATAGAAGAGGATCGATGCGAAATGCGTGTCGATCCCTTTTTTTGTCCGCATCGGGATTTCGACAAAACTTGCTCCTTCTGTCTGATAAAATAAAAAAACAGCAAAGTATATCAGTAAAGGAAGGAAAAACAATGGATGTAAAGATAGATACAAAGCGTCTGCGCTTGCATTTTAAAGGCATATATGAACGGTTTGCGGGAACGGGAAGCAGGGAAGAGCAATTGCGCAGATTGGGAAAGGGCGCAATGCTTTTGGTCTATACATATTTACTTTCGGTGACCGAGGGACTGTTTGACACCCTCCCCTTTGCGTTGGCACTGCTTTCGGCGCTGCCCGATCAAATCGGGTTTGCCTACGCCGGCGCTTGTCTCGGCGCACTGTTTGGCAGGGGCTTTTTGCCTTATATGCTTGTCGGATATACCTTGATCCTGCTTGTGCGCACGCAGATCGTGCGGTTTTTGGCAGAGGATGACGGCAAGGGGCGTACAGAAGAATCTCTGTTTCTTCGCTGTGTGATCAGTGCGGCGGGGGCTTTATTGGTTTCAGGGATTCCCATGATCGGCAATTTTACTTTTTACGGGTTATTTGGCGCCTTTTTTATGGTTTTTGCCTGCCCGTCCATGACCTTGCTGTTTAGCGGCGCCTTTCTCGCGGGCAGGACAAGTACACTTTTTTCGGATGGCGGTTGGTGGCTGCTTCGTTTTTGCTTGGTGCTTGCTTGCAAAGAGTTTTCCATATTTGGGTTTACTCCCGCACTAACGGTGGCAACGCTTATTTCTGTTTGGGTGTATACAAAAACCAACCCGATCAGTGCTTGTTTTTCCGGTTTTTTTTCGGGATTGGCAATCGGGATCCATTATGGGGTGATGGTGGCGGCAGTTTCGCTGATAGGGGGGGTAGTACACCGCTTTTATAAAAAAGCATCGCTTGGTACAGGTTTGCTTGCCGGAATGGCATATGCGTATGCTGTACTGGGCTTGCGCGCGTTTTTTACCGTTTTGCCCGATCTTGTCTGCGGAGGACTGTTGATACTTCCCGTATGGCGCATGGCAGGAGGTGAAGCGGATACTGTTACGAAAAAATCGCCCGTGGCGGCAAGGCAGTTTTTAGATAAAAAAGAGAGAGAAATTTGGGAAAAACAACAGGAAAATACTGCTCAAAGTATGCATCGGCTTTCACAGGTGTTTTTTACTTTGACAGACAACCGCTTTCCCGATGCAGAGGAATGTGAGAGTATTGCCAATGCCTGCATGGAAAAACGTTGCGGTGCCTGTAAGGGAGGTGTTCGATGCAGAGGAGAGAATGATCCCTTTCGCAGACAGGCGTTTTCTTTTGCTTCAAAGGAACTTAGCAAAGACGGCAGGGTGGACGGCAGATTTTTAAGTGACATCGGTTGTGCTTATTCAGCGGAGATTGCTGAGGAATTGACGGTGGATTATGCGCGCCTTTACCGCCAAAAGACCCTGCCGCAGGCTGCGGATGCTTACGCTGCCGGGTTTGAAGCGGTATCAAAACTGCTTTTCGAGCAAAAGCAGTACCGTTACCAAGCGAACACGCCTCGCAATGATTTGGCAGATATATTAAAGGAAAAGGCAAGGAAATTGGGGCTTTCCTTTTCAAATGTAGGTGTTTACGGAAATAAGAAGGTGTTTGTATTTTTTTGTGATTGCCCGGCGGTCAATTGCCGCGGGGGAGGGGAAGGACTGCAAAAACTCTGTGAAGAGGTGATCCGGTGTAAGATGTCCTATCCTCGTTCGGTAATTGAACAAACGGACAGCATGATTCTATTGGAGACAGTGCCTGCGTATAGCATACAGCATGCTGAGGCAAAAAAACCGAAGCAAGGACAGAAAATATGCGGGGATCGCGTACATATGTTTGCCGATGCGGATCAAAATCCCTGCCTGCTTCTTTGCGATGGCATGGGCAGCGGTGTGCAGGCGGCAATCGCTTCGGGAATCGGTTGCACTGTCTCCGAGTGTTTGGCACAGGCGGGCGCAACTCCTCGTTTGATTACCGAATTACTAAACACAACACTCAGACACCGACAGAGAGAGGACAGCTGTACATTCGATCTGTTTTCTTTTGACCGCTATTGTGGTATGGGAACTTTTATCAAAAGCGGTGCGGCACCCACATTGGTGTTTCGGCAGGGAAAGGCATATAAACTTTCGGCAGGGACCCCGCCTCTTGGGGTGATATCTGATCCTTGTCCCGAGCAGATCCGTATGCAACTGCAGGCGGGGGATCTGGTTGTCATGGCAAGCGATGGGATTGCCGCTGATTTTGAAGATGCGGTAGCGCTTGCCGCTATCGTTTCCGGCTATGAAAACGAAACGCCGGAGGAGCTCGCTTGGCATATTCTTGACCGATGCGGTAAAGACTGTCAAGACGCGGCAGAGCTTCGGCGCAGTGATGACATGAGCGTGTGTGTTGTAAAAATTTTGGCAATATAAAAAACAACCGATTGAAAGTATAAAAGTGCTTTCAATCGGTTATTTTTATATTATAATTTATACATTATATGCTGAATTTGGGTAGAGGATGATATGAAAGAAAAAAGAATTACAAAGACAATAATCGAAAAATACTGCCAACACTTAAAGGATGATGAAAAGAGTTCGGCGACTGTGGCAAAGTATATGCGGGATGTATGCTATTTTGCCGCATATGCAAAAGACAGAATTATCGATAAATCGCTGACGCTTGCCTATAAAGCAGAGTTGACTGAGAAGTATACTGTTTCCAGCGCGAATTCAATGCTGGCGGCAATGAATTCGTTTTTGCGTTTTGCAGGTTGGCAGGAATTCTGCGTGAAACAGTATCGGGTGCAGAAAAAAGTATACTGTTCAATTGAAAAAGAATTGGGAAAAGACGAATATATCCGATTGATCCAAACAGCTGAAAGCAAAGGTAACGACAGATTGTCTTTGGTGATCCAATGCATTTGCGCAACCGGAATCCGCGTGAGCGAACTAAGGTATATTACGGTGGAGGCGTTAAAAAGCGGAAGAGCGGATGTTTCCTGCAAAGGAAAGACCAGAACGGTATTTCTTGTGGGAAGACTGAGAAAAAAACTGCTGATGTATGTTAAGAAAGAAAATATTGCTTCCGGGGAGATCTTTGTAACCAAAACAGGCAAAACAATGAACAGAAGCAATATTTGGCGGGAAATGAAGGCGCTTTGTGATATGGCAAATGTATTGCCGGACAAGGTGTTTCCGCATAATTTGCGTCATTTGTTTGCAAAAACCTTTTATACACTGGAAAAAGATATTGCCAAATTGGCAGATATTTTGGGCCATGCCAATATCAATACAACACGGATTTATATCATGACCACAGGAGCTGAGCATATACAGAAACTGGAAAATATGCAACTTGTCACATGAAAAATGTCTGAAAATGACGGATTGGAAGTGTATATCACATAATTATAGTTATGTTGTAAAGGTCCTTGTTTTTATATCGTAATTACAAATTAAAACAATATTTTATAAAAATAAATATAGCCAAAAAACCTTTTTAAAAAAACACTTTAAAAAGGTTTTTTGGCTATGCATAAATTTAATTTTTGCTGTTTTTTTTTCCAAACCTCTTGCAATACAATCAAGAAGTATGCTATAATAAGATGCAGTATTTGTACGCAAATATATGTAAACATATAAAATACAACATAACTATAATTATGTTGCGCCGAGATTAGAGTTTGGCGGAAAGCGGGATGATGAACGTGTTGATGTTTGTTTTGGGATTTATGTTGGGCGGCGGCGTTGTGTTTTTTGCAATGTGTGTTTTCAATATTACAAGACGTGATGATGAGGAGAATTGAAAGCTGTGGCAAAACAAATTATAATTTACGGTTTAGCGATATTGGTTGCCATCATAGTGTTAGCAGGGCTTCTGTTGCATTTTTTCGTGTGGTTATATGCTTTTATGAGAGAATTGAGAACCATCAATATTGAGATCGGAAGAACCGAAGGAGAAGATAAAAGACATTGGATCAGAAGAAAACGCAGACTTTGGCTTTCGATCATTCCTTTTGTTCGGTATTAAAAAATGTTTTTGTTAATGGGTAAAAACATTTTGGCAACTGACATGCTTTTGAAATGGGAAAGTTACAATTCAATTATTAAAAATACAGAAGGAGGTGTTGTTATCCGTGAATAAAGAAAAAACAATGCGTAAATTGATTGTGATTCTGTCGGTACTGCTGGGAATCAGTGTGATTGTATTGGGCATCGTTTGGGCGTATCGATTTTTTGCAAACGACGAGCCGTATCAGGTAACCATTCCGGATAACTACATAAATAAAGGAAGCGGCGAGACTGAATCGGAAGAGGATATTCTTACAGAAGATGATCTCATAGAGGATACCCTTCCGCCTGTAAAGGATCCTGCGGCGGGAAATACTGTTATTCCGAACTACGGTGCGCCCATGGCGGCAGCTCCCACAGCTGAAACCAAGGCAAGCGCACTCATATTACATAATAAAAACGAAGGCGATAACATTCCGTTTGATGTGGGCAATATGTTCCCGGGAGACGCGGAAACCGGGTACTACTGCGTGAAGGTTTATTATCACAGCGAGGTTACGGTGCGTTTTCGCGCAGAGGTGCGGCACGGCTATGAAAAACTTGCCGAAGTGATGAACTGCAGGGTCACACTGCTCAATACCGATGCGGTGTTATATGAAGGATTGATGCGGGATATGCCAGAATCGGTAAATCACGTTCTGTATTCCGAAGAAAGCACGTCCACCGAACTGTATTATCAAATCGTTGCCTATCTGGATACGAGTGTAGGCAATGAATACCAAAACAAGGATCTGATTGCCGATTTCCGTTGGTGGGTAGAGGAGACAGAGAACCTGGATCCCCCTGCCCAAACAGGAGACGCGGTTGATTATCTTCAATATGGTGCGCTGACTTTGGGCTCGGTTGTTGCACTTTTGCTCCTTATTCTGAAACGAAAGAGGGGCAGAATATGAAAGTGAATAAAACGGTCCTTAAATTGACAGGCGGTATTGTTACCGTAATTGTGTTGGCAACTTGCTTGGCTGTAACCACCTTCGCGCTGGCATATACCACGGTGCTTGTGGAGTACAACGTATTTCATACGGGTAAAGTTGAGATCAATCTCAATAACAGCGAACCCATCATACGCGAAGATGAATTTCTGTTTGAACCCGGAATGACTGTAAAAAAGGATTTCTTTATTGAAAATAACAGTACTCTTGATGTTTATTACAAGATCTATTTCGGCAATGTGGAAGGTACACTCAAAGACATATTGGAAATAAAAATTTTGGAAGGCGACATGGTATTATGGTCGGGCACAGCCGCTGAGCTTCACCGCAAAGGGGTTGCTGCCGCGGATGATACCCTTGCCATCGGGGAAAAGAAATGGTTGACAGTGTTGTTTCATTTCCCTGAAACTGCAGGCAATGAAATGAAAAATGCAACGCTTTCCTTTGACTTGTGCGCCGATGCGGTACAAACAAAGAACAATCCCAATAAGCTTTTTGAATAATCAATTAGTAATTGAAAGGTAAAATACTGTGAAAAAGACATTGAATATTATAAAAAACGTGCTGATTTGGCTGGTAGTTGCCATTGCCGTATGCATGATGATCTTTACGCTCGTTTCGGTGAATGTGTTTGATAAAAACGACCGCACACTATTCGGTTATAAATTCTTCATTGTACAGACCGACTCCATGTCCAAAACCGATTTTGACGCAGGAGATATTGCCATTGCCAAGGAAGTGGATCCCTCTACCTTGAAAGAAGGCGATATTATCACCTTTGTATCCCAGAACAGTGCGAACTACGGCGAGACCGTAACGCATAAAATCCGCAGTGTAACAGTGGATGCAAACGGAGACCGCGGGTTTATTACATACGGTACCACCACAGGCGTGGATGATGAAACTGTGGTAACATATCCCTTTATCATCGGTAAATACCAGGGGCATATTCCCAATCTCGGTTCCTTTTTTGTGTTTCTCAAAACAACCTCCGGTTATATTGTGTGCATTCTGATCCCCTTTCTGCTGCTTATTCTTTCTCAAGGCATCAATTGTGTCAGACTCTTCCGTCGATACAAAGCAGAGCAGATGGAAGAAATGCAGGCTGAAAAGGATCAGCTGGCAAGAGAAAAGGAAGAAAACCAAAAGATGATGGCAGAGCTTTTGGAACTGAAAAAACAGCTTGCCGCCAACGCAGCGAGCGAGGCGTCTGCTCCGACGGAGCAAGCTGCCCCCACTGCAGAGCAGAAAACCGAAGAACAATTGTAAAATGCATGCTTCCTCACTTCTCCAAGCGAAGTGAGGCGGCAACCAAAGGGCATAACTCGTTTATGCCTTTTGATTGCCGTATGAAAATACGACATGGTTTGTCACCAAAAAAAATAAATAAGGAGGAAAAACAAAATGACAAACAAAAAAACAACCAAACGCGCACTGGTTCTTAGTTTGTTGGCAATGGTACTTTCGGTATCCATGTTGATGGGCACAACCTACGCGTGGTTTACAGACTCCGTTGGCTCTGTAAACAACATCATCAAGTCCGGTAATCTGGATGTCGAATTGGAATATTTCGATGAAGATGCGAAGGAATGGACTATTGTTGATGAAGAAACGAACGTGTTCTCCGATGAATTGTGGGAACCCGGCCACACGCAAGTGGTTTACCTCAAGGTTTCCAACCTTGGTTCTCTGTCTCTGAAGTATGCTCTGGACGTGAACATTTATTCTGAGATTGCCGGCACCAATGTTGCAGATGAAACCTTCAAGCTTTCTGATTACATCTACTACGGTGCAGTTGAAAACACAACCGAAAAATTTTATGAAACCCGTGCGGATGCTCGCAAAGATGTATTTGGCAAGTCTGCCAAGCTTTCTAGCAGCTACGTAAAGGTTGGCAGCATTCTGCCTGACGAAGATTCCGAGTATGTAACTCTGGTAGTTTATATGCCCGAAACCGTTGGCAACGAAGCTAACCATAAGACAGGTACTCCTGCTCCTGAAATCAAGCTGGGTATTAACCTGTTTGCTACTCAGTATGTTTACGAAGAAGATTCCTTTAATGAATATTATGACGGTTTGGCATTTGTTCCCGTTGCTTCCGTAAACAGAATCGACGCTACCACTGTTGAGTCCACTCTGGGTATGAACGGTCCTGATTCTGACATCGAGTTGGATACCGCATTCCGTTTTGCTACCACCGATAGTTATGACGAAGCAGTCAAGAGCGGCTACAGATACTGGCATGCAGACTTTGTTGTTTCCGCAAACAACGATGTAGCTGCCGGTTCTATGGCACTTGCCGGCTATTACAGCGCATTTAGCGATGACTATAATGACGGCAAATGGGTTGCACTGGTAAATGATGGTGAGACTATTTCTGCAGGGCAGGAAATTCGTCTTCTGGATTTAATGTTGAATGGCGGCTCCATGAACTATCAAGAGCTTTGCCAGTGGGTTCCTGAGTTCCTGTGCGGCGCTGCTGATTTGGACGGCACAAACAAGGGCACCACTTTGACTGTTGAACTGCGTCTGTATGAAACCACTGCAGATCCTGCAACCAATACCGGCAATAAGAACGAAGAAACCGGTAACTATATTATCATTGGCACCTACACTCACACCTTTGGTGTTGACGCTGTCAGATCCGATGCTGAATTGGCAGCCAGATTGGCAGAGCTCAAAGGCAATTCCGAATTCTGGAACAAAGAAGTTGTAATTAACCTCGCAGCCAATAACTATGCTGCTGACCATATTATCGATCAGTATCCCGAATGGAACGGTGTAGTTGGCGCAGGTGCTTCTCATAACAACTTGCCGTCTCTGAACGGTAGTGAAAATGTTCTCAACCTCATCTTTGTGGCTGAGGACGGCGTTCAGTTTACCGGTAACGTAACCGTAAACGGCTTTGGTAACGCACAAAACGGCTTTACCAATGCAAAAGCTACCACCACCTTCCGTAACGTAACCTTTGACGCTTCCAACAGTGTTGAATCCAATGGAGAAGATTCCATTGCGTTGTACGTAGTTGCGGCTGCCAATAACGTAACCTTCGAAAACTGCACCTTCCAAAATGCTACCCACGTTACTCTGGGCGGCTCGGGTTCTAATGCAGTCGGTACAGTTTCTTTCACCGGTTGTACTTTTGAAAACGGCGGAACTCTGTCCGGTTATGTGAATACTCTGAATGTTGCCGATACCACTGTTAACAATCAGAATGGCTTTATCAACAAGTCGACCGCCGGCACTGTAACCGTTGATAACTGCGATATCACTTGCGGCAAGTACTTCTTCCGTACTGCTACAAACGGCACCGGCGCTAATCTGGTTGCAGAAAATACCAAGATTACTGTCAACACCTTTGAGGCAGAAAACAATCTTGTAAACTTCCGTGGCTCCAGTGAATCTGCAACCTTCACCGGATGTACCATCACTGAAGGTTACAGCACCAATGGCGTAGATGCTAACAGCATTCTTACCATTCATTGATTTTGTCAATTGATATCCTCCTCCCAACTCCCCCCGGCGGGAGTTGGGAGGTAACCTAAGGGCATAACCGGTTTATGCCCTTTGCTTACCGTAAAACAAAGATAAAGAGGAGTAAGACAATGAAAAACACAAAACGCTCGTTTTTATACAGCGTCCTTTCATTGGTGCTGTGTATTTCCATGCTGATGGGTACCACCTACGCATGGTTTACCGACAATGCAAACAGTTCGAACAACATCATTACCTCCGGTAATCTGGACATCGAGATGTATTGGACCGACGACATGACAAGCGGCGAATGGAACAATGCGGAAAATGACAGTGCGGGCGCGGTCTTTGCATACGATAATTGGGAGCCCGGCTATACCGAGGTTCGCTATATTAAGATCGTGAACGCAGGAAGCCTTGCCTTCCGTTACCGCATGACCATTGATCCCGAAGGTGTGATCGGCAAGCTTGCCGAAGTGATCGATGTATATTACATTGAAAATATCACCGAAAATTTAAAGGGCAGAGAAGCGCTGGCGAATCTGAATCCCGTTTCCACTCTGGTAGGCGTGATTGAAGGCAATCTTTCTTCCGATGGCGTACTGCTTCCCAAAGAGGCAGAGTCGCCCCTGTACACTTCCGGCGAAACCATCATTGCTGTGGCAATGAAGATGCAGGAAGACGCAGGCAATGAATATCAGAACGAAAGTATCGGCGACGGATTCTCCATCAATCTTTTGGCAACTCAGTTCAATTGGGAAAGCGACAGCTTTGGCGATAAGTATGACGAAAATGCCACCTTCCCCGAGCTGGAACTGCCTGCCGAAATGTCGGCAACCGTTACACCCACTGCCGACGGTAAAGTGCCTGCAGGCGGCGTGACCATGCAAAACAAAGACGGCAGTGTCCGTGTTACCGTACCGGCAGGTGTTAAATTGGCGCCCGGTGTGAAAAAGCTGACCGCAAAGGTTTTGGAAATGGATGAAAGCCAAGCCAATGTCGTTTTGGGCAAGGATGAGATCTTGCGTTCTTTGGATGTACACGTAGAGGGAATTGCCCAAGATAATACGGTTCCCGCCGTCATTTGGATCGATAGAGCCCTCATGACCGGCTTGAACCTGGGCAATTATCAGCTTTACCATGTGGAAAAGGGCGTTTCCAATCCCATGAGCCTGGTAACCGATTCCCCCAATGCCCACAATAACTTTACATATGATCCTGCCACCGGTGACGTTACGCTGGCAATGGCTACCTTCTCCGAGGTAGCGATTGTGGCTGATACCGAAAAGGCGTGGGAAGGCAATTTCGACTATTCTTGGTATGTTGCCGAGAATGGTGAATATACCATTGCCAATGCCGACCAGCTGGCAGCCTTCGGTGCCATTGTCGGCGGCATGAACGGTCAAACAGCGGATTCCTTTGCTGGTAAGACCGTCAAGCTCCTTTCCGATATCAACCTCGGCGATAGTGAAGCCGAAAACAACCCCGACCTCATTTTCTATCCCATCGGTTATTATAACAGTGAGAAAAGTTATGATAAGGTGAGCGGCGGCGAGGTGACAAGCAGCGTTTCCTCCTTTAAGGGAGCCTTTGACGGAAACGGCCACACCATTGCGAACTTCTACCAAAATACTTGGGAAATGTTTGGCGATTATAATGACGGATATAGCGGCACTCCCAATCATTACAAAGATGCAATGGGTCTTTTCGGATATGTAAACGGAGGTACCGTCAAGAACCTGACCGTCAAAAATTTCTCCAGCGACGGCGAATTTACGCCTACCGGTGTGATTGCGGCGTATGCTGTGAATGCTGCGTTTGAAAATATCGCGATCGTAGACTGCAACCCCCGCGTATATAACACAGGTAACGGCGGTATCGTGGGCATCGGCGGTAACAGCAACGATCCTGACACCTATGAATTAACCTTTACCAATATTACCATTGACAATTCTAACAAGATCACAGCACTTTGGGGCTCTTGGGACGTTGCCTGCGGCGGTCTTGTGGGTATGTTCCAGGGTGCTGGGCATGCCCATATGACCAACTGCCATGTGGCGGCACAGATTGACGTTTATAACGACGTTTGCGGTAACTACCAGTATTACTGGTACCGTTACAGCGGTATGATGATCGGTACTAACAAAAATATGATTACCGATGAGAACGGCTACACCGTTCCCGAAACCTCCAAATTCCATGCAAAAGACTGTACCGTACACTTTGGTGAATGGAATGACTATTACTACTGCGAACTGGTTGCCAATTCACCGGCTTCCTACACGCACGACCATCAGTTCAGCCGTTTGGAACAGAAAGGCAGCCTTGACGAGATCAAGAGCGGTGATGCTTGGAAAAAGGCAGGAAACTTTTTGCTGATTTCCGGCGATACCAAGACCTGCTATCACATTGTTGAAAAAGACGGCGTTTTGCAACAGCATCTGCACACCGATGCGGGTGAAGAAACCGTTAACGGCGAAACCGTGTTGAAGGAAGATAAGCAGATCGTATACCTGCCCTTCAATCAGCTCTTCACCGGCTACGGCTGGGGCGTGAAGCATATTCCTGTGTACAACGGTGAAGATTATGCTTTTGAAGGCATCACTATCCTTGATAGAGAATACGCAGATTCCGTTGTAAAGTTTGATAAGGATGATGGTGCAAAAGATAGCTTTACTACCGGTACAATCGTAACCATCGGAGAACTGTTCAAGACGGCGGGCATTGCGAACGATATAACCATCAAGCAGGAAAACGTACAGGTTACCGTTTCTCCCGTTTACGGTACGAACAGTACTGCCGGTGCTACCTATGCGGCCGACCTCACCGACTGGACAAAAGGTACGTTAACCTTTAGCGGTCTTGGCGCAGCTACGATCACGATCACCGACTACTATTTCTGTATTCCTACCACGATTACCATTACAGTTACAGAACCCGACTCTGTTGTAAAATTCGACAGCAAATTTACAAACGATTATTTCTACCGTGTAGGTAATCAAAACTCCGTAGCCCTCGGCTCGCTGTTTGCAGCCAAGGATGGCGTGACAATCGGAAATGTTACGGTTACCGTTAAAACAACGCAGGGAAATGCTTCCGGCACTTACACAGCCAACACTTCCGACTGGACAAAGGGCACCATTCAGTTTAGCGGCACAGGTATTGTAGAAGTTACTATTCAAGATGATAACTATTGCGCTCCTACCACTTTGGATCTTGAAGTTGTAGATGCTGTCAATGCTACCTCTGCAGTAAGTGCCACTAAAAATAATGTTGTTCTTTTGAATGATGTCAACTTGCATACCATCGAAGTTTCGAACGGCTATACCTTGTACGGAAACGGCTTTAAGATGACTGCAAAAAGTGACGTGATGTATGATGCCATGGGTGTTGGATTTGTTACTTTAAAAAACGGAACACTTGACAATGTTCAGATCATTTGCCCCGATTTCTCGTATGCAATTATATATAATAACCAAATTAAAGACAACGATAATACTGCAAAACCGAGTGATTCTTCTAACGATGCACGCGGTAATGTCAGAAGTGCAGTAATGGCTGACGGAAACAGCAAGATCGTCAATTCTTATATCCATGGCGGCAGAGCGGCTATCTTCCTGAGATCCGGTAATCTTGTGGTAGACGGTTCCACCATTAGCGGCGGCGCGGCAGCCAATATTCATGCTCTTTCCGCACAGAGTCTGACCTTACGCAATGCGACACTGATTCAGAAACCCTTCAAAGCTACCGTTCACGATACTTCTAAAACGTTGATGGGCTTTAGCGGACTTTTTGAATGTGATGAAAGCGGCAATTCTACGCCCTTGATTTTGGAAGGAACCTTGATTCAGGATGCCTGGATCAATGAGTCCTATCAACAGTATGTACCATCGGAGGCATCGTCTATCATAGGGGCAGCTTTAAAGAAAAACGAGTATCTGCATGACCTTGATGGTGATGGAACAAAGGAATCCTTGAATTTGGGATTTGCGTATATTCCTCAGAGTGTGAGTGGAGTCACAGAAATCAATGTGAAAGACAACCGAACCGATATAGCTACTGTACCGTATGAAGTTGTGGAAGTAAAAAATACGATTGCATCTGCAAAGGTATATTCCTACAAGAATGACGAAGGTACGTCCGATGACTTTATAGATGTAAAAGACTTTGCACCATTTGCTCAGGGTGTGACATCCCCTAAAATTTCCTTTAACGATACGAACGCTGACCGCGTGTTTGAAACCGTGTTTGACAGTAGCGATAACAGATGGGAATCTACCTTGACGGTCAATTTGGATAACGAAGACTACCAATTCAGCTTTACTAATCTGTTGGTACAAAAATACGGTGAAAATCTGACCTATACTGTAAATATAGCGGGTGGAGCGGCTGTTGATACTTCTAATCCGATCGCGCTGACCGCTTCTGGGGTTACCGAGTATGTTCTGACGGTAAGTGATAGAGAGCCAATATATACGGTGTACTTTATTCTGACAGCAACCAAAACCAGTATCCCCGAACCGGAAGTAGCAGATACCACCGGCGGCACACCACTTTTGGTTGTAAAGAGTAAAAATAGCGACTGGAGCTGTGCGATTCCCGCACTGGAGGGCATTAAGATCAAGTACTATACTTCTGCCGGCAATTCTGTAACTCTTGATCTTGCTACGCTGACTCCTACAAGTACGGGCAAGCAGAACGGTACCAATAATTACTGGGTAACTACCAAGGATGGATATACCTTAAAGGTGACCTGCGGTTATATTCACGACACCAAGCAGATATACGGTATGCCCGTTGTTGTTAACAATGACGGAAATAAGATGTACTTTACAATTAGCTCTACCAACGGATATGTTTCTACAAGCACTGCGGCAAGAACTGTTACACTGACTTATGAATTTACCGACCCCAACGGCAAGACCTTAACCTTCAGCAAGACATGGCAATTCAATTATGCGGATTATAAGAATGGTAAACAGTATTCTTATAGTGATTTTGTAAACGGTACTTTGAAAGAGGCGAGTAGTGGTGGCGGCTGCGTCACTCCCGACACCCTTGTAACCCTCGCAGACGGTACACAGGTACGCGTAGATTCGCTGACCGGTAACGAAGAACTGCTTGTATGGAATCATCAAACCGGTTCCTTTGAAAGCGTTCCCGTTGCTTACATTGTTAACCACAACGAAGAAATTCGCAACGAATTGATTACAAAGCTGTATTTCTCTGACGGAAGCAGCATTAAGATCATAGGTGAGCACGTATTCTATGACGCTACCTTGAACAGGTATATTGCGCTGACTGCAGAAAATGCAAAAGAATTTATCGGACATCAATTTGTTGGTGTCAATGCAGATAATGATGCGTTGACGTCGATTACGCTGATTGATATTGAGCAGTATATGGAAGAAACAAGCGTTTATGAAGTGGTTTCTTATCAGCACCTGACCTGCTTTACCAACAACGTTCTCTCCACCTCTGCTTATCTTGACAAACTGCTTAATATTTTTGATATCGATCCCGATACGATGACTTATTCTGCAGAAAAGGTACAAGAGGATATTGCAACTTACGGACTGTATACATACGAAGATTTTGAAGGATTGATTACTGAAGAAGCCTTTGAATTGTATAATGCACAGTATTTGAAGATTGCAGTCGGCAAGGGATATATTACTTGGGACGATATTCTCGCTCTGATTGATATATACTTTGACGTTGATGTTCAGCCTATTTAATAACCCCCTCCCCAACCCGTAAGGGTTGGGGGGTAACCAAAGGGCATAACCGGTTTATGCCTTTTGATTGCCGAAAGGATACATTTTGTGAATAAAGGAGGGATCCGCATGCGGGAACTGATAAAAGAATATTTTTTCATTCCGAAGGAAGGAAAAATGCACGAAAAGGCATTTATGGGACGGTTGACGTTTTCGATCGTTTTGATTTTAATTTGTATTTTGGGCTTGGGTGTAACTGCCTACGCGCACTTTACAGGTTCGGTAAACGGCGGCAACAATCAGGTAGTGTCTGCCAATTATGACCTGGATATCACTGTAAACGGCGCCGAGATCGATCTTTCTTTGCCGCTGCGTTTATCGGCAGGGAATCACAGCGTGGTGATGACCAAGAAGGGGCAGGCAAGCACCGGTTTTTGCGTGGTGCAGGTCGCAGGCGGTAATACTTATAATACAGCGCAGATCGGAAAAGACGCGCTTAACGGTGACTGTACCGAGCTTAGCTTCATTTTGAGCGTAAAGGAAGACGGCACAGAAGTACATTTTGTCCCCCATTGGGGCACTTCGACCCATTACGTCGAATATAAAACGGCGGGGGACACAAACGAACTTTATATTATAGAAGGGGAGACGGTTTCGATTTTTGCAATACGCGAGTGATCGTACTGTTTTTCCAAGGCATCGCATCCGATATAACCATGTGAGGAGCGATTACATGGCGGTCTAAAGGAGCTTGCATTTCCACTGTCGGGATGATTCTCAATGGTGTTGCTGTTTGAACCAACGGTTCCTTCAAGGGGATAGACTGCCAAGAGAAGGGAAAGACCCTTCTCGCAAAAAAGCGGCATTGCCGCTTTTTTTGTTTGGAGGAATTAAAAAAGGGAAAACCTTTGCGAATTTATGAAGAAGACTTGACAGAAATGCAAGATTTTGATAAAATTATAGTACTCTAAGGGAAAAGAAGTGTTGTTTTTTTGCAGAATTTTATCCTGTTTGGCTCGCTTGTGAATTTCTTTACCGTTGTGATCGGCGGAACAGCCGGTGCACTTTTCCGAAAGATAAAGGTGCCTGAGCGCATCAGCAGCGGTATGATGGCAGCGATGGCTTTGTGCGTAATGTATATCGGCATTGACGGCATGATCCATTTCAAATATCCGCAGGCGGGAGTCAATGTGATTCTTTGCATCGTTGCTATGGCGCTTGGTGTTTTGATTGGGGAACTCATCAATATCGACAAAGGGATGCAGACCTTTGGAAACTGGGTGCAGAAAAAAATGGGCAGGGGTGATAAGGATCATTCTTTTGCCGACGGATTCGTTTCCTGTACCGTGATTTTCTCGGTGGGTGCCATGGCAATTGTCGGTTCCATCAACAGCGGTATTTCCCTTGACCACGACACCATTCTGGCAAAGGCACTGATTGACTGTATTACCTGCTTTTTTATGGCAACCAATTTTGGCATTGGGTGTGCGTTTGCCGCCATTCCCACATTTTTGTATCAAGCGATCATTACTGTGATTGCATGGCTTGCTGGCAGCGGTATGGAGAACTTGATGGCGGGAGCGCTGTTTGGGAAAATACTCAATGAGATGTCTCTTTGCGGATCAATTGTCATTTTTGCCATCGGCATGAATATGCTGGGTTTTACCAAGATCCGCGTGGCAAATTTCTTGCCCGCACTGTTTATGCCCATTTTGTTGGAGTCTTTGCTTTTGCTTTTTTAAGAAATGATTTTTATAGTAAGGAGTTTGTCATATGAATATCAAGTATATTACCATTGAACGTGAATACGGCAGCGGCGGCACAGAGATCGCCCGTCGGCTCGCCAAAGAAACCGGAATCTCCTGCTATGGAAGAGAGATTCTGGAGCAGGTATCCAAAGAGAATGAGATATCTGTTGATCAGATCGAAAATTATGAAGAAACGGTGTCGAACAGCTTTCTTTACTCGGTATTTGTGATGGCAAAGGCGGCGTCGGGAGATACCGATATGCTTATGGAAGAAGGGCATATCTATGTGGCTGAGCAGGCGGTGATCCGTCGCTTTGCAAACTTAGGCTCGTCTGTGTTCCTCGGGCACTGCGCTTGTGAGGCACTCAAGGATTTTGACGGGGTACTGAATGTGTTCATTCGCTGTTCTGATGAAAAAGCCAGAACCGGGCGCATTGTCTCTTACGGTATTTTTCCTGAAAAGGCGGATACTGTCAGACGCAGATTCGATAAAAAGCGCGCCAATTATTACTATGCCAACACCCTCAAAAAATGGGACGATTTACGCAATTACGATCTTGTTCTGGACAGCGGTGTGCTTGGTATTGAAGGATGCGTGGCTGTGCTGAAAAGCTTGCTGAACCTTTAAATAAAACAATATAAAGAAAAAACTGCCCGACAGCGTGCACAGTTAGCGGAAAATTGAAGTTCGATTTCCGAAACAAAGTGCAGCTTGTAGACAGTTTTTTCTTTATTGGAACATGGGAGTGGAAAGATAACGGCCGCCTGTGTCGGGCAAAAGAACCACGATGTTTTTGCCTTTATTTTCGGGGCGCTTTGCAAGCAGGATTGCGGCGTGCAGTGCCGCTCCTGCGCTGATGCCCACCAAAACGCCCTCGGTCTTGGCAATATCCGCGCCCATTGCATAAGCTTCTTCATTTCTGACACGGATAATTTCGTCGTATATCGATGTTTCCAGTATGGAAGGGATAAAGCCCGCGCCAATACCTTGAATGCCGTGAGATCCTGCCTTTTCGCCCGAGAGAACAGCTGAGGAATCGGGTTCCACAGCCACAATTTTCACATCGGGTCGTTTTTCTTTCAGATATTTACCCGTACCCGTAATGGTACCGCCGGTACCTACGCCGCAAACAAAGATATCCACTTTGCCGTCGGTGTCTTGGTAAATTTCCGGTCCTGTGGTCAAGTAGTGCGCTATGGGATTGGCGGGATTGTCAAATTGAGCGGGAATAAAACTGTTTTTTATGTTGCTTGCCAGTTCTTTTGCTTTGGCAATGGCACCTTCCATGCCGAGTTTGCCGTCGGTCAGCACCAATTCCGCGCCGTAGGCAGTCATGAGAAGACGCCGCTCTACGGACATACTGTCGGGCATAACGATGATGACACGATACCCTTTGGTGGCGGCAATGGCGCATAGTCCGATGCCTGTATTGCCCGAGGTGGGTTCTATGATGACCGAATCGGGCTTTAAAAGCCCCTTTTTTTCGGCGTCAAGGATCATTTGTGCCGCCACGCGGTCTTTGACCGAGCCGGCAGGATTGAAGGACTCTAATTTGGCAAGCAAAACCGCATCAAGACCGTGTTTTGCTTCCAGACGGCAAAGCCGAAGCAGGGGGGTATTTCCGATCAGCTGATCGACGCAGGTATAAATATTTGCCATGTGTTATTCCTTTCTGTGTTTTTCTATTGCAATTTTTCTTTGTTTTTGGTACAATAAAAGTATTGTAGACAATCGAGGTGTATGTCATGTATTTAGATGGTAAGCGATACGATTACTTAATGGTGCCGCTTTTGCTGACCGATCCCGATGGTCGGATCTTATATAAAAACGAATTGGCGCGGGAAATGGATCTGATGCGCGTGGGAAGTGATCTTACCCACAGAATGGATGCTCCTTCAAAGACGCTGTTTAAAGAGATGCCTGCCAAGGGTGTATTTTTAACGATCCTGGGCAGGTTGGATTCCTGCCGCGCGCTTGCAGTTCCTGTCACGATTGACCAAAAACGCGTAATTGCCATGCTGTTTCCAAATGTGCTTTTGGGAAAAAGGCAGAATACGGAAAACGAAAAAATACTTTTGAAATTGGCTTTGCCGCTTGGTAAGATGCTGATGCAAATGCAGGAAAGCCGGGAGAATTTTCTATATGAGAAAGAAAAGAACTCCTTTTTCATGCAGAGGGCGGCACTGATGTGCAAGCTGTTGGATCTGTATCTTTCGGATCCCAATGAAGAAAATGCCGATACATTCCAAGGTGTCTCCTATTTTATATCGGTCATTTCCTTTTTTTACAAGCAGGTGTTCCGCCATCAAGGGGTGCTTCTGTCACTGTCCCAAACCGCAAAGGAATGCGGATATGTCTTTTATGACCATCGGAGTTTAACAGTGCTTTTGCTTTCGCTGATTGAATTGTTGATTGAGCATACCCATACGCATCGGATTGGTTTGGATATATATTCCGAAGCGATGCAGGCAGTGATCTCATTAAAAGTAGCTCTGAAAATGCCGCAGGCACTGCCCGACGATTCTTCACCGGATGCATTTATTATTTTTGAACTGCTCAAACGCAAGGGCATTGAAATCGAAATGTTTCTTTCGGAAAATGGGGAAGAACGGTCTATGGTATGCCGTTTGCTGTTGCCCTCGCATATTGCCAAGAGCTCTTTGGCTGTATTCGGTACAGAAACCGATGCGGAAAGCTTTGTGGCAGACTTCATGGATTATTTGGCATCCTGATTGCTTTATTTACGTTCGATGATGAAGAAAAAGGGCGATGTGGGGGAATTGATGATACGGAATTTGGAAACGCAGTAACGAAAGCGGCTATAGCCCGAAAGGATCTCTTCCAACATTTCGCCCTCCAACGCCCCTTCCTCGTGCCCGGGGTAGACCGCGATCATGAGAATTCCGTCGTGATCCAACATATCAATGGCATCGGTGACGGCAATTTTGGTGGTTTCCCGCAAAGTGGTCAGCGCTTTGTTACCGCTGCCCGGAAGATACCCCAGATTGAACATGCCCACGCAGATGGGCTCCGTGATATATTTTTTAAGATTGCTGTGTGAATCTAAGATCAGTGTATAGTTTTCGGGAGCATTTTCTGAAACCAGCCGCTTTTTGGTGTTTTCCAGTGCCAATTCTTGAATATCAAAGGCATATACTTTCCCGTTTTCGCCCATGGCGCGGGACAGCCAAAGGGTATCATTTCCGTTTCCCATGGTAAAGTCGGCGGCAACACCCCCTTCTTTCAGATGGGGGGTAATAAAATCTTTTTGCAGGGTAAGTAAGTCAATCATAATAATCTCCATTCTGACGTTTCGCATCAACACAAAAATTGCCATTAAATTTTTGTGCCGCTTTGCGTCAGCAATAATTGTTCTATTTGATTTTTACCCATTCAGTATATCGCAAATTGAAAAAAACTGCAATAGGAACTTGCATTTTTTTCAAAAATATGATACATTGTAAGAAGATGCAGAAGGCGGTGAAGCGGCAGTGGAAACAATGGAAGAGCGGTTGTTGCGGGAATATTTCGGAAACGATGAAAACGCTATGGCAGACGCACGTAAACGGCTTTTAAATAATGAGCCGCTTGCCTATATTCTCGGAGAAACTGTGTTTTTTGATGAATACTATTATGTTACTCCCGATACCCTGATTCCCCGTCCGGATACCGAGCGGGTGGTGGAATGGGTTCTTAAAAAACTCCCCGTGGGCGGGAGGCTGCTGGATCTTTGCTGCGGCAGCGGCTGCATTGGTATTTCCGCTATCAAGCATAGCCAAGGAACCGCATCTATCGGGGTGGATATCAGCAAAGGCGCCTTGGCGGTGGCACAGCGTAACGCACAGCGCAACGGTGTGGATGATCGGGTCTCCTTTGTTAATGCCGATTTGACCAAGGATGTTTTCTTGCCCGAAGGAGCGCTTTTTGATGTGATCGTTTCCAATCCGCCCTATGTGAAAAGCGAAGTGGTGGATACCTTGGAGCCTGAATGCGGCTATGAGCCCCGCATCGCCTTTGACGGCGGGGCGGACGGAATGATTTTCTACCGTGCGATCCTTGCACGTTTTGCGGCGTATTTAAAATTGGACGGATGTTTTATTTTTGAGATCGGCTACGATCAAAAGGAAGATATGCTGAATTTGGCAGATCAATATGGATTTGACTGTCAGATATATAAAGACTACGGTAAAAATGACCGGGTAGCAATCATGCACCCGAGGAGAAAGGAAATATGTATATGAAATGCAAGAACCCCATTGATCCCGGCTGTTATGCGGATCCGGAAGCAAGATACTATGAAGGGAAGTATTACATTTATGTAACCAGATCTCTTCCGTTTAAAGATCAGATGAACCAAGACTGTTTTGTATCGGAAGATCTGATAAACTTTCGCAAGGTGACGGATATTATTGACATGAGCGGTTTTACGCATATTACAAATGCCGTATGGGCTCCCACCATTATTGAAAAGAACGGTATTTACTATTATGTATTTGCCTCCAATAATATTCAGTCTGACGCACAGTTGGGCGGAATTGAGATCGCGCGCAGCGAAAATCCCGAAGGACCCTTCGTGGGCTATTTGGATAAGCCGCTGGTAGATCATTTTATCAACGGAGCACAGCCCATTGATGCCCATCTGTTCAAGGATGACGACGGAAGCATTTATATGTATTTTGGCGGTTGGGGACATTGCAATGTTTGTAAAATGAACGAAACTATGGACGGCTTTGAACCTCTGCCGAATGGCGAACTGTTTATGGAAGTTACTCCCGATGACTACGTGGAAGGTCCTTGTATGCTGAAAAGAAACGGCGAATACTATTTCATGTGGTCGGGCGGGAACTGGACCGCAGATGATTATCATGTGGCATATTGCCGTGCATCTTCACCGTATGGTCCGTTCACTTCTGCCGAAACCATTCTCAAATCCCAGCCTCCGCTTGCTGACGGCCCCGGGCACCATGGTTTTCTCAAGGTTGCCGGTAAGGAGGATACGTGGAAGATCGTATATCACCGCCGTGTGGTAGGCGACAAAAACGGCAATCACCGCTATCTGTGCATTGATGACTTGAACTTTGATGAAAAGGGCAATATTATTCCGGTTGTAATGACCTGATCCCAAGATAAAAGGGAATGTATTGCCAAAAACAATACATTCCCCCTTTTAGTTTTCGCAGATATCGTCTAAGGTGCAGTCAAGATTTTCGTCATCCGAAAAGGGTGCTACGCATTTCTTGTATTTTTTGCAAAGCCATAACGTGACGATGGTTGCCATGCCCACAAACCCGACGATGGCACTGATGGAAACGATCCATTTTCCAATGCCGCATTTTTCTTTTTCATAGCAGGACATTTCATTTTTCATGTTCATTATTCTCCTTTATCATTACTATCTACAGTATGTGCATTTGCGCCGAAAGATTGCACAGAGAGCGTATTTTTTTGAAAAAACATTTCAAAGGTTGACATTTGGTAAAAATAGTTATATACTGGAGAAAATCGAAAAGGAGTGTGCCCTATGATTCGCATCGCATTGACCGGTCCCAGCGGTGCCGGAAAAGGATATGTTGGAAAACTGCTTGCCATGCAGGGAATTCCCGTTTTGGATACCGATTGGTTGGTGCATAATCTGTATGCGGGCGGAACGCTTGCTTGGCAGATCGGGGAACTGTTCGGAGAAAATGTGCTTTCCGCAAACGGCAGCGTGGATCGCAAAAAACTGGGCGCGATCGTGTTTTCCGATAAGGAAGCGCTGCTTCGGTTGAACAAATTGGTGCATGGTGCTGTGAAAAAAGAAGCAACGCAATGGTTGAGTGCGCGCGAAAAAGAAGGCTGTCCTGCTGCTGCGGTAGATGCACCTCAATTGTTTGAGGCAGGTATGGAGAAGGATTTTGATCCTGTGATTGCTGTTGTTGCAGATAAGGATGTCAGGTTGCACCGTATTTGTAAGAGGGACGGCATCACCCCTGAGATGGCATACAAACGCATGAAAAATCAGCTTTCCGAAGCTGATTACAGCAAAAGAGCTGATATTACAATTTATAATAACGGAAATTCCGATCTGCATTTACAGATCGAAAAACTTATAAAAATGATTTTTCAACCAAAGGAGGAAATTACAATGGAAGCGAAAGATCTGAAAAAAGAACTTCTGTACACCAGAAAGACTGCCACTGAGGTGATGACCGAGGAACAGAAGATTGGTATGGAAGCATATGCCAAGGACTATATGCAGTTCCTTGACAGCGCCAAAACCGAACGCGAAGCGGTGACCGAAGGTATACGCCGTGCCGAAGAAGCAGGATTTGTTCCGTATTCTTTCGGAGACAAGATCGAGGTTGGCGGTAAGTATTATATGAACAACCGCGGAAAGGCACTGTACATGTTCCGCATTGGTACTGAGAATGTAGAAAACGGTATCCGTATTTCCGCTGCACACGTTGACTCTCCCCGTTTGGATCTCAAGCCCAATCCCCTGTTTGAAGAAGGTGGATTTGGCTATCTGAAGACCCACTACTATGGCGGCGTTAAAAAGTATCAGTGGACTGCCATTCCTTTGGCTCTGCACGGCGTTGTGATCAAGAACAATGGCGAAAAGGTTGAAATTGTTATTGGTGAAGACGATAACGATCCGATTTTCTATATCAGTGACCTGCTTCCTCACCTGGCAAAGGATCAGATGAGCAAGACTCTGCGCGATGCGATCCCCGGAGAAAAGCTGAACATTATGATCGGCTCTACTCCCTATGACGCCACTCCCGACGGCACTGTAAAGCTGCATATGATGCATCTGATCAACGAAAAGTACGGCATTGTGGAATCTGATTTCCAATCTGCTGAAATTTCGGTTGTTCCCGCATTCAAGAGCCGTTTTGTGGGATTTGACCGCTCTATGATTGCAGGCTACGGCCATGATGACCGCGTTTGCGCGCATCCTGCTATCCGCGCTCTCATTGAAAGCGATGACAGCGTGCACACCTGCATGGCGATCCTCGCAGATAAGGAAGAAGTTGGCAGCGGCGGTAATACCGGTATGAAGAGCGGTATCTTCATGGATATCATCGAAGAGATCTCCAAGGCGCTGGGTGCTAACAACAATGCGGTGAAGCATAATTCTAAGTGTCTGTCTGCTGATGTGAATGCGGCGTATGACCCTGCTTTTGCCGAAGTATACGAAAAGAACAACACCTGCGTACTGGGCGGCGGTGTGGTATTGACCAAGTATACCGGTTCCGGCGGTAAGGGCGGTACCAATGATGCTTCCGCTGAATTGATTGCATTTGTTCGCAAATCCTTTGAGGGCGAAAATGTTCTGTGGCAGACCGGTGAACTGGGTAAAGTCGACCAGGGCGGCGGCGGAACCGTTGCGGTGTACATTGCTGAAAAGAATATTGATGTAGTAGATCTTGGTGTACCGGTGCTTTCAATGCATGCTCCTTATGAATGCATTTCCAAGTCTGACCTGTACATGACCTATTTGGCATTTAAGTCCTTTAACATTCACTAATAATTGACAGATAAAAGGCGAAAGAGTTTCCGATTCTTTCGCCTTTTTACAAAAAAGGAGTGAAAACCCATGAAAGCAAACAAAATTATGGATGAGCTGTATGCCATGGAAACAACGGCAAATTACAGTCATACCTGTGATACTCTAAAGGCGGGCGATGCTGAAAAAGAGGTAAAGAAAGTAGCGGTTACGATGTTTGGTACGCCCGATCTGCTAAAGGAAGCTGCCGCTTGGGGCGCAGATATGCTGATCGTACATGAGCCGATGTACTTTGTACACGGAGATCACATTGCTTCGGATTGCACCGATCCGATCATTCTTTCCAAAATAGAGGCGGCGAAAGAGAGCGGTATGGCGGTATATCGCTATCACGACCATATGCACCATCATGTGCCGGATATGATCGGAATGGGACAGTTTAGGGCAATGGGACTGTCGGGGAGATTTGAAAAGGGCCCTTATTACGCTGTAAACCGCATTATATTGGATGAACCCATTACCGTACGTGCATTGGGGCGCTTGATGCGTGAAAAATTGGGACTGGCTGCCCCCAAAATGTGCGGCGCGCTGGATACACCCATTACCCGTATTTCGGCTGCATTCGGAACGCCCGGGCATCTGAACGATGAACTTCTCTCGGAGGATGTTGAACTGATCTTAACAGGCGAAAGCGACGAATGGAGCTTTGCCGAGAAGGTAAAGGAAGCGGGACAGCTGGGCTTTACCAAGGCTATGATCGTGATGGGACATATCGGTTCTGAGCGAGAGGGTATGCGTTATCTGGCTGATATCCTTCAAAACAAACTGCCCGAATTGGAAGTTCGCTATATGGAATGCGGCGAAGTATACGAGATCGGCTAAGATAGATAAAACAAAAAATCCCTCGGATGCAGCATTAAAAACGGTCGTTTTTATGTGCTTGTACCGAAGGGATTTTTAACTAAAAAATATACTTTATGCGCGGCGAATACTTTCGATGGTTACGGTTTCATTGGGAACTGACATTTCGCCGTTTAAGGGATTGGCGGATACTGCCACTGACGCGATGGCATCTACCACATCCATACCGGCAATTACTTTGCCGAACGCGGCATACTGACCGTCAAGAAATGTGCTGTCCGCATCGCAGATAAAAAATTGACAGGAAGCAGAGTCCATGCTGTATGCTCCTCTTGCCATAGAAATGGTTCCGCGGGTATGGGAGAGAGGATTATCAACGCCGTTTGCGGAAAATTCGCCTTTAATATTCTTGCCGGAATCGCCTGTTCCATCCCCTTCGGGGTCTCCGCCCTGGATCATAAAGCCCTTGTAAATGCGGTGGAAGGTCAAGCCGTCATAGAAACCGTCATCCACCAGGGAAAGGAAGTTGTCAACTGTGATGGGAGCGTGCTCGGGATACAGCTCCAGGGTGATCTCACCGTAGTTTTCAACCGTCAAAATTACCTTTACGGGTTCTTTTTCTTCTCCGCAGGCAGAGAATAGCAGGGAACTTCCCATAATCAGACAAAATGCCAACAGTACAGATAATAATTTTTTCATGTTCATCATTCTCCTTGTTTTATATCAATCTTTTTTTCCTTCTAAGAAATAGGTTGCTTCCATATCGGCAACTGAAAGTGCAAATGCAAGAGGATACGTTTCAAATACCGTTCCTACATCCCGTTTTTCTTCAATGCCCGAAAATCCCATATGATAACGGATGGCGAAGGCTTCTTCTCTGGTCAAGCGCATATAGCCGCTGGCGATATATACCGATTTTTCACCGTGACCATAGGGTAGGGGGTCTTGAAATTCATAGTAGGGTACACTTTGCCACCTGCCGTTTTCGTCTTTTACGTTGCGCATGGAGGTTTTGTAGCATCCGATCTTACAGATATCATGAAGCAGCGCCACAATGGCAATGGATTCGGCATCTGTTGTGAATCCGTACTCATTTTTTACGCGTTCTCTGGCTAAGTATGCCGAAAGACAATCGTAAACATTGAGCGAATGTTCGCAAAGTCCGCCTGCATATGCACCGTGATAGCGGGCGCTGGCAGGAGAAGTGAAAAAATCCGATCGACAGAGGTAGTCGAGCAGTTTATCAGCACCTTCTCTTTTGATATTTTGGTTGTAAATTTCGATAAAACGTTCCTTTACTGTCACAAGAGCCTCCTAATTTGGAATATTGACTCATTCTAACATATTTTTTCAAGAAAATCAATCATTTTTTATTTTATTCTTAGAATTAAAGAGAATCTTTTGGGAGCAGCCCTTGACATCCAAAAGAAAAGTTATTATAATGAATATAGTATTTTATTCGGAGGGAACCATGAAAAGACGCATTTTTCTATGCTTGATGGCAGTGTTGTTTTTGGTTGGTCAAATGCCTGCCACGGCACAAAACGTAGAGTCAAGAGCGGATCCAAAAACCTCTGAAGTGTTTGTTGCAAAAGATGATCAGACGGATAATTATCATGCAACCACGGACGTAGAAGAGCCGGTCATGGTATATCATGTCATTGAAATTTTGGGGAATGGAAATCCGGTAACGAAGAGTGGCTCTCAGGTTGATTTGGCACAGGTCAGACAGCGCGTGCTCCGGGGAATACAAGCGCAGGAAGAAGAAATCGAACTTACTGAGTACAAAATTTCGGTGGATGATTTTGTTGTTATGATGCAGGATCTGAATGACAGTGAGCCGTCCTTGTTTTATTTGGACAGAGGTTTCAGCTATTCAAAGTGGTCAGATAATACGGTAGCCTATTGCTATCCCAGATATACAATGCAGGGTGATGTGTTGCAAGAGGCGATCGATTTCTATGAATCGGAGATTGACCGTATTTTGGAAGAAAGCGGAGCGCTGATGGTGGAGGACGACCTAATTCAGGCGCTACTGCTCAATGACTATATTGCATCGCATTATCAGTATGACTTATCCTATTCGATCTATAACGCATACGATATGTTAAAGTATGGTAAAGCAGTTTGCCAAGGATATACACTTTTATATGATGCACTGTTGACCGAATGCGGTATAGAAAACGGATACGCACGTAGCACAGCTATGAATCATATATGGAATCTTGTGAAGATCGGGGAACATTATTACCATGTGGATGTGACCTGGGCAGATCCCACAAGTGACCAATATTCACTTGTTTCTCACAATTATTTTATGCTCTCCGACGCATATATTACAACGAACGGTCCCGGTAATAGGCACTATGGCTGGGTCTCTTCCGATGGAATTGTGTGCGATAGCGATATATATGATGAAAATGTGTTTACAAATGCCCGCAGTCCCTTTGTTTTATGCGGAGATGAAATCTATTATATTGATTTTGTGTCGGGATATTTGTGTATGTATAAAAACCCGTTTGCCGAAGGGGAGGCTGTGCTTGCCATTGAGGATATATGGTTTACCAAAGATCATAACGGATATTATTATCCGGGAACTTATAGCGGCTTGGCATCTGTAAAAGATAAATTGTATTACAATACCTCATCGGGGGTTTATTGCTATGACCCTGTACAAAAAGCTTCCAAAAATTTGATTACACTGGATAAAACAGGAACAAACGACGATATTATTGGACTTTGCTATGTGGGGAATAATACGATCTGTTATGCCATTGCTCCCGATGTAAAAAGTAATATTACCTCCATTCTTTCGTATACCATTCCCGATGTTCCGATATACGCTGCCGAAGATGTAAATTGTGATGGCAAGATAGATATGGAAGATGTCTATGCGCTGTTGTATCATTTGTCGGGGATTAGCGAGAATCCCTCCTATCATGTGGATGTGGATAACGATGGCGTTGTCAATGTGGAAGATCTGAATTTACTGCTGATCGTAATGACAGAGGATGTATAAAAAGAAGCGGTTGCTTTGGTAGCAATCGCTTCTTTTTATGCATTTTGTAAATTTAAATAAAATCACAGATGCAATACCCGTTCTTTGATCTCTTGTGTTCTGCCTTGATTCCAGAACTGCGTACCGATGTATCCACAGGTGCGTCTGGCGACATTCAGAGTGTTCTGATCGGTGTTTCCGCAGTTGGGACAACGCCATATCAGTTTGCCGTCATGATCTTCTACCAGTATCTCACCGTCGTATCCGCAGTGCTGGCAGTAGTCGCTCTTAGTGTTGAGTTCTGCATACATGATATTGTCGTAGATAAACTGCATAACCGACAAAACGGCGGGAATGTTGTTTTGCATATTGGGCACTTCTACATAGGAGATTGCGCCGCCGGGAGACAATGCCTGGAACTTAGCTTCCAGTGCCAATTTGTCGAATGCATCGATGGGCTCGGTAACATGTACGTGATAACTATTGGTGATGTAGCTCTTATCGGTTACACCGCGAATGATACCGTAACGCTTTTGCAGACATTTTGCAAATTTGTAGGTGGTGCTTTCCAGAGGAGTTCCGTACAGGGAATAGTCGATGTTTTCAGCGGCCTTCCACTTGGTGGTGTATTCGTTTAATTTGCGCATAATGGCAAGACCCAGTGCTTCGCCGTCCGGCTCGGTCAGCTTCTTTCCGCTAAGGGCATAGACGCATTCCCAAAGGCCCGCATAACCCAAAGAAAGTGTGGAGTAACCGCCATGCAGATACTTGTCGATGGTTTCACCCTTCTTCAGACGGAGCAGAGCGCCGTGTTGCCACAGAATGGGGGCAGCGTCGGATACAGTGCCTGTCAAACGTTCGTGACGGCATTGGAGCGCACGGTGGCAAAGCTCCATACGGGTATCAAAGATTTCCCAGAAACGATCCATATCGTGATCGGCAGCCAGACCGATATCCACCAGGTTAACGGTAACGACACCTTGATTGAATCTGCCGTAATACTTGGGCTTTCCGTTTTCATCCACAAAGGGGGTCAGGAAGCTGCGGCAGCCCATGCAGGTGTAGCAGTGTCCGTCTCCGTTTTTATCAATTTTGTTTTGCAGCATGATTTTTTCGGAAATGTAGTCGGGAACCATACGCTTGGCAGTACACTTAGCGGCAAGTTCGGTCAGATAATAGTATTTACTGTGGGGATAGATGTTGTCTTCTTCCAAAACATAGATCAACTTGGGGAAAGCAGGTGTGATCCATACGCCCTTTTCATTTTTTACACCTTGATAACGCTGTTTCAGAGTTTCTTCGATGATGAGAGCCAGGTCAGCCTTTTCCTGTTCGTTAGTTGCTTCGTTCAGATACATAAACACCGTAACAAAGGGAGCTTGGCCGTTTGTGGTCATTAAAGTAACGACTTGATATTGAATCATTTGGATGCCGCTGCGTACTTCGTCGCGCAGACGTTTCTCGGTGACGCGGTCGAGCTGTTCTTCGGTGAGAGTGGCATCAATGGCTGCCATTTCGGAGATAACTTGCTTGCGCAGTTTTTTACGGCTGATGTCCACAAAGGGAGCCAGATGCGTAAGGCTGATACTCTGTCCGCCGTATTGGCAGGATGCAACCTGTGCGATGATCTGGGTGGCGATATTGCAAGCTGTGGAAAAGCTATGCGGCTTTTCGATCATGGTGCCGCTGATCACAGTGCCGTTTTGCAACATATCTTCCAGATTGACCAAATCGCAGTTGTGCATATGCTGAGCGAAATAATCGGCATCATGGAAGTGAATCACGCCTTGCTCATGCGCTTCCACTACATCTTTGGGAAGAAGGATGCGTTTGGTGATATCCTTGCTGACTTCGCCTGCCATATAGTCTCTTTGTACACTGTTGACAGTGGGATTCTTGTTGGAGTTTTCCTGCTTTACTTCTTCATTGTTGCATTCCAGCAGGGAAAGGATCTGCTCATCGGTGGTATTGGATTTACGGACAAGTGCACGGGTATAACGGTAGGTGATATAGCGGCGTGCCACTTCAAAAGCACGTTGATTCATGATCTGATCTTCGACCATATCCTGAATTTCTTCTACACTGAGAGAACGATTCATGTTCATTGCCGCACTTTCCACATCTTCCGCAATACGCTTAATTTGAATGGGGGTCATGCGTGCGCTGGGAACAACGCTTTCATTTGCTTTGGTTACGGCAATAATGATTTTTTGAGGATCAAAAGTGACCTCGGATCCGCTTCTTTTGATAATCTTCATTTTTTACTACCTCATGTTAATGTTTATAATAGGACGTTATTTGATTTGATATTTGTACGTGCATCAAAACCATTATAACAATATCTTGTGGTTTTGTCAACCGATTTTCACAATATCTTGTTTTTTGTAAATAGTGCACACAATTTGCTGTCTCTTTTTGGTGGATTTTTCATCCGAGCAGTAAGCGAACTTGTTTGTTATACTTTTAAATTTTCAAAAGCTATTTAATAAGTATGTTGAAATAGAGATTATCGTTTCCCTTTATAAATTCTTCCAGCGTGTTTTGCCGCTTTTCTTGTGTTCCCGAATCGAGAAGTACCGCGCATGCCAAGTAAAGTGCCAACCACGGTAGAAGAGGCAAGGGGAAGCCCTGCATTTAGGAGAAAACGTCCCAATCCAAAACCATCGCTAAAGGGAAGGGTCAGCACTGTCAATATGGAAACATATAGGATGCCGCATATAAAAGGTGGGATAAACGAACGTTCTGCGTATAATTTGGCGCTGAGCCATCCGCCTACGGCACCGCCGATTATGGTACAAAGACAGCCCCAAAGACCAATATTGGCGGCAGGGTCGTCCAAACGAAGCGATAACAGTATCGCTATGATCAAAAGAAAAACAGCCGTCAATGCCGAAATTCCTGCGGCAATGGAGGCTGTTTTCCAAAGTTTTGCATTCATACAGCACACTCCTTTCGTATATGAAAAGAATATGCGAAAATGTACCGAATTATGATTAGGGCTGCGCGTCTTCTGCTTTTACATCAACAGTCTTAACAGCGGATTTCAAAATACGGATGCGAGTTTTATCTCTGCCTGTTTCGATCAAGCAGGTTTCTTCTTTGATGCTGACGATCTTGCCGATGATACCGCCAATGGTGGTGATCTCATCGCCAACCTGCAGACCGTCGCGCATTTCGTTGATTTCTCTTTCCTGTCTCTTCTGCGAACGGCTGGAGAACCACATCATACCAACGATCATTAAAATCATAACGCCATATATAGCGAGTGTACCAACATTTCCCATAATATATTACTCTCCTTTATTGGTTCAATACCAATTCAGTATAACAGAAATTGCCTCTTATGTCAAGAGCAATTTCATTTCATTTTTACCAGTTTATCTATGTTTCGGTTTTCACCGATTACAGTGACGGTATCTCCCGCTGAGAAAGGCTTTTTGGGGTCGGGAGAAATGTTCATTTTTCCGTCTTCTCCCGAAACGGCAATGACGTTTACACCGTAATCGCGGCGGATATTCAATTCGATCATGGATTTCCCGATCCACTGCGAAGGAGCAGAGGTTTCCACAATGGAGTATTCATTGGAAAACTGTATATGATCCATGACGTTATTTTTATCCAGCGTATATGCCAATTTTTCTCCCATTTGTTTTTCGGGGAATACCACCATATCAGCGCCTACTTTTTCCAGCACGCGCCACTCCAGATCCGAATTGGCACGAACAACCACTTTTTTTACGCCCATATCTTTGAGAAGCAACGTAGTGATAATGCAGTCGTTGAGATTGTTGGAAATGGAAATGACTACGCAATCGGCATCAGCGACGCCTGCTTGCCGTAAAACTGCCTCATTGGTAGGGTCCCCAATGACGGCATCTGAAACATAATCTGCTAATGCATTGATGGATTCTTCATCCTCGTCTACGATGACTACCTCGTGACCGTTGCGTACCAACGATTTGGCAAGCGTTTGTCCAAATCTTCCAAGTCCTATAATACAAAAACTTTTCATTGTATTCAATCCTTTCTTTTAACCGATCAACATATGTGTAACAGGGAATCGAACAGCCGATTCTTCCGCACTTTTGGAAAAAGCTGTGACTGTCACGGTAAAAATTCCAATTCTGCCAAGGAACATTAGTGTCATCAGCAGTATATGGCTAGCAGGGGAGAGCAGGGATGTAATCCCCATTGTTAAACCGCAGGTGGAGAATGCGGATGCGGTTTCAAACAGTATGGTAACAAACGAAATATCTTCTCCGGGGGTAAGCGCGGCTCCTTCGATCTGCATGATTATGATAGTGAAGGAGAATACCAGCAGAATACATATGACCACTAATGAGATGGCGCGTAAAACATCGGTAGAAGAGATCCTTCGGCGGAAGAGGATAACATCGGTGCGACCCGCGGCAATATAGAATGCACTGTAAAGCACAAGCCCGAAGGTACCCACCTTAACACCGCCCGCAGTAGAGCCGGAGGCACCGCCAATGAGCATTAAAATGACGGATATCATAATGGTACCGCCTGTCATGCCACCGCAATTAAATACCGCGAAACCGGCTGTACGTAGCGTTGTGGAATGGAAGAGCGCCATTATAATTTTATCGCACACATTGTGCCCGCCAAGCGTTACGGGGTTGCCCCATTCAAAAAAGAGCGTTAAAGCGGTACCGGAGAGCAAAAGAATACCGGTAATGATCAAAACAAAGCGGCTGTAGGCAGAAAGCTTGGTGCGTTTTTTTACAAATCGTTCGCCCAATTCGTCCCAAACCAGAAAGCCGATTCCGCCCACAATAATGAGTCCTGTGATGGTGAGCAATACCATAGGGTCATCTTCCATGATTGCCATGGAAGATCTTCCGTCTTCTGTAATGCCGAGTATATCAAATCCCGCATTACAAAATGCCGAAATTGAATGGAAAATACTCATTTTTAGAGCTGTCCAAATGCCGTGTGCCATGCGGAAGCGGGGCAGCAGGAGCATCATGCCGACCATTTCAAAAGCAAAGGTCCGTTTTACGATTTTTTTCATCATAGGCAGTGCATTTCCGCTGCCGTCCACGCTGAAGGATTGTGCCAAAATCAGCCGTTCTCTGGGGGAAACGGTTCGTTTGACAAGCATAGACAGCATCATTGCCATTGTCATGAATCCCAGACCGCCGATCTGGATCATTGCCAATATAACAAAATGCCCGAAATCATTCCAATGGCTGAATGTATCTACGACAGATAATCCGGTTACACAGGTTGCACTGACCGATGTGAACAAACAGTCAAGGTAATTTGTAAAACTGCCTGTCCGTGATGAAATGGGCAGCCAAAGTAAAGTGGCTCCCAATATGATGACCAGAGCAAAACCAAAAATAATGATCAGCCCGGGAGATAAATGCTGATAACGTTTTAACGGGTGCTCCTGTTGTACGACATCTTTTTTTATATTCATTGTAGTCTCCATTTTGACATAGTGTGTCGGTATCAATGAAATGAATTTTGCAAGTATTAGAATTCCGACTGCTTTTTGTTTGCGAAATATTCATTTTTTAAAATCGAGCAGATGCCGATGTCGCGACGAATCCCTTTTACTTCCATCAAGGAACGCAGTATGCCTTCTTTTTTCATTCCGCATTTTTCCATGACGCGTAAACTGGCAGTGTTTCCCACCATGTAACGTGCCTCTACCCGTTCGATCTTCAGTTCACAAAAAGCATAACCGATCACAGCCGAAACTGCCTCTGTGGCAATACCCATGCCATGATAATCGGGATTGACAACATAACCGATCTCCGCTGTCATGTTTACTCGATCCAGTTCTGTGAATCCGACGGTTCCGATCATGCGCTCTGTTTCGGCAAGAATGATCGCCCAATCAAAAAAACGTCCTTTTTTATATTCGCCTTGTACATATTTGAGGTATTTGACCGTATATGCCAAATCGGGATGCGGACTCCAAAGTAGGTAAGCGGTGACATCCTGTCTGGAGGCATATGAGAACATATCGTTTGCATCCTGCGGCAGTATTTTTCGCAGGATCAAACGCGGAGTGGTCAATGTAGGCGGAGAAATAAATTGTTTAAAAAAATCGATGGGCATATCTTCACCTTCTCACTAGCAACAAGCACCTTTATTATACATCAAATTCAGTGCATTTGCAATATTACCATATAAAAAATTCGTCATTTTGCAAAAAAATATTAAGGAATCTCGATTTTTGTCAAACTGACTCTTGCAGAATAACCAAACATATGCTATACTAATATATGCATATGATCCTGTTTCCTTTCGTATGATACTAGAACAGCGAGGTTTGCCGATGGGGAAAATCCATTACTCAGTGGGCGGTGCTGTCCATTGGAATTGGCGGTTGCGGTTAATTCGGAAAGGGAAGAGGGCAATTATGGTGAGAAGAAACGGTATGTTTGGGACGGTAGTCCTGTTTGTTTTTGCGGTTTTGGGTTTTGCATTGGCGTCGCTTGTCTACATGGTTTTGCCTGTGCAGCTCTTGCCGGATGTTGTAAAGGCACCCAAAACGGTTTTTGAAGTGATTGACAGTTTTGGAGGTATGCTTTTATCTTTGTCCATTGCTTTCTTTGTGGGCTTTTTGGGATGCGCACTTCCTTTTTTGGCAATGATAACATTTATCCGTTTTTTTTCTTTGACATTTACCTGTTATTTGCTATGTTTGTATCAATCCGGGGTGGGTATTGCCCAAGGGCTGTTCTTGTCGGGCATCAAAGGACTGATGTTTCTTGTTTTTTGCAGGCTTTCATATTTGTTTGCCTGTGCATATCGTAAAAATACGCAAAACAGAAAGCGGTATTTTATTCAGTTTTTAGGGGATTATTTGTTTCAATGCGGAATCGGCAGTCTGCTCTCTGCATTGCCTGTAATTCATAATATTTTATGATATATGTCTCATAGAAAGGATGTTGATCTTGAAAGAAAATAATAACAACCGCAAAAAATTTAATTTGTTTGATACCCTGACCGGTAACCGTACCAGCCGTAAGGATGCCGGCAGAAAGGATATGGAGGCACCTCGAAACCTAAAATTCTTTTTCAAATTGTTTGGAATGGAGTTTTCCAGAATTTTGCCCATCAATATAGTGTTTATTCTGGGCAATTTCCCGATTATTTTCTTGATGATAGGCTTTGCCGGCTATTTTAACGATACTGCTGTTGCCGCTCGTTCATCGTTGTTTCCGGCGGTAAGCAGTATGGCAAACACTGCCGCTACACCGCTCTCTGCAGCACTGTTTGGTGTGCACGGTGTTCAAATTCCGCAATCTGTCACCACCGCAACTACTATAGTGTTCTTTGTTCTCGGTGCACTAATACTGTTTACCATCGGACCTGTTACCTGCGGCTTAACTCGAATTTTGCGCAATATAGTGAAGGGCGAACCGGTATTTTTCTTTCAGGATTTTTTTTCTACCATCAAAAAGAATTTGCGTCAGGCGATCATTGTCGGATTTTTGGACGGTGTGTTCTTGATGCTGATTATATATGATATTCGATTCTTTAAGATCCAGGTGGAATACGGCGGAAGCACCTTTGTCAACGGATTGATGTTCTGGATCTCTATTTTTATTGCGCTTTGCTATTTGATCATGCGTATGTATATCTATCCGATGCTCATTACTTTCCGTCTCAGCATCGGTAAGATCTTGAAAAATTCGTTTATATTCACATTCCTTGGCTTTGGCCGTAATTTGCTTGCTTTGTTGGGTTGCGCGATTGTGATCCTGCTTAACCTTATGATTGCAGTGATATATGTGCCATTGGGAATCATGATCCCTATTATTGTTACTTTTGGAATCATCTTGTTTATCATGACCTATGCTGCATGGCCCAAGATCGACGAGATTATGATTAAACCTTATTATTATCCTGATGGAACGCCGCGGCCAAGTGCGGAAGAATAATCCTCTTGTCTCTATGTGAAATGAATGCAGCGGGGCGGACAGTAAGTGTCGGCTTTGCGTTTGGCAGGTGGAGACATAACCATGGTATCTATCCGCTTGGCGGATTTGATATATATTAGAATATCTGACTAAATTTATGAAAAACAAAAGAGGTTCAAATGGATTTATTTAAAGTTCTTGAAATGATCAGCGGTCTTGCTCTGTTCCTCTACGGTATGCACGTGATGAGCGCAGGACTCGAAAAGAGTGCAGGTAATCGGCTAAAGAGCATTCTTGCCACCATGACTTCCAGCACCCTGCGCGGATTCTTTTTGGGCTTGGGTGTTACTACTGTAATTCAGTCATCCTCGGCAACGACGGTTATGGTCGTCGGTTTTGTAAACTCCGGCGTTATGACACTGAAGCAAGCAATCGGTGTTATTTTTGGCGCTAACCTTGGCACATCGGTAACTTCGTGGATTTTATCGATGAGCAGCATTGACGGCGATGCTCTTTGGATCAAGATGCTCAAACCTTCCTCCTTTACACCTATTATTGCTTTGATCGGTATTATTCTTCTGATGTTCGTAAAGAATGCCAAGAAGAAGGATGTTGGTGTGATCTTGCTGGGATTTGCAGTTTTGATGTTTGGTATGGATACCATGTCGGCGGCTGTATCGGGACTGAAGGAAGTACCCGGTTTCGTAAGAATGTTTACGCTGTTTGAAAATCCCATTGCCGGTGTGTTGGTGGGTACTATTTTGACTGCGATCATTCAGTCGTCCTCAGCATCTGTCGGTATTTTGCAGGCGCTTGCTACAACGGGTAGTATTTCTTACTTAGCTTGTTTCCCCATTATTATGGGTCAGAACATCGGTACTTGCGTGACAGCGTTGATTTCCTCTGTGGGCGCTACTAAAAATGCGCGCCGTGCCGCACTGGTTCACTTGATATTTAACGTATGTGCCACTTTGGTGGAATTGCCTTTGTTCTATCTGGTTTACTATATTTTCAAACCTGAGATCGTCAATTCTGCGGCTTCTCCTGTGGGTATTGCTGTTGTGCACACCTGCTTCAAATTGTTGGCGCTTGTCTTCTTCCTGCCCATGACCAATTTGTTGGAAAAGATGACATACAAAATTGTTCCCGAAGGAAAGGAAGCAGAAAAAACAGAACTGTTGGATACACGTCTTTTAGCAACGCCTACTGTTGCGGTTGTGCGTTGTAAGGCTGTAGCTATGGATATGGCAAAACTTTCCGTTACCTCTTTGCAAACCTCTCTGAAGCTGCTTGATAACTACGATGCCAAGGTGGCTGAACAGATTCGCGCCGAAGAAAATTTGGTGGATATGTATGAGGATAAGCTGGGAAGCTACATGGTACAGCTTGCTGCTGTGGATATGACGAAAAATGACTCTGATGAAACCAGTAAGTTGCTACATGTGATTGGTGACTTTGAACGCATTTCCGACCATGCAGTAAACATCATGGAATCGGCGACTGAAATCTACGAAAAGAAGGTTGTTTTCTCTGAGGATGCTCAGAGGGAGCTGTCTGTGATGGTGAATGCGGTCAGTGAGATTTTGGATATGACTCTGAAAGCATTCGTGGATGGCGATTTGGATACAGCGATCATGATCGAGCCTTTGGAACAGGTTGTTGACCTTTTGCGTGAACAATTGAAAAAACAGCACATTATGCGACTCAAGCAGGGTGTTTGTACCATTGAACTTGGATTTGTACATTCCGATATCATCAATAACTTGGAACGTATTTCCGACCATTGCTCCAATATCGCAGGTTGTATTTTGGAAATGTCCCACGAAAGTATGGACATGCACAGTTATTTGCGCAATGTTAAGGAAGGCAATGCGGAGGAATTTAACCGCCGTTACGAACAATTTAAGGTAAAATATACTGTATAAATAAAAAAGAATGGCTGTTGCTCGGCAACAGCCATTGCTTCATAAAAAGGAGTTATCATGAATTACGCAGTCATCAAAAAAAACGATATAGCAAACGGCGAAGGCGTGCGCGTTTCTTTGTTTGTGTCCGGCTGTCGTCACCACTGCAAAAATTGTTTTAACAGCGAAGCATGGGATTTTTCTTATGGCGAACCCTACACTTTCCAAACCGAAGAAGAGATTCTTTCGGCGTTGACTCCCGGCTATGTGGCAGGGCTGTCGCTTTTGGGAGGAGAACCCTTTGAGCCGGAAAATCAAGGGGCGGTGCTTTCTCTTGTGAAAAAGGTAAAGGAAGCATTGCCTGAAAAGAATATATGGTGCTACACAGGCTTTTTGTTTGAAAACATCCGTGACGGCAAGGTGGGAGAGTGGTCTGTTGCCAACACACTTCTTTCTTATATTGATGTGCTGGTGGACGGCAAGTTTGTGGAAGAACTAAAAGATTTGTCTTTGCTCTTTCGCGGTTCTTCCAATCAACGGATATTGGATGTAAAAGCTTCTCTGGAAAAAGGTGAAGCAATATGGCTTGACGGCAGTTGGCAACGCAATATGGGAAGCGGTAATATATACGATAAATAATTGAATATAAAAAATACAATTGAGGCTTTATCTCTGCAATCATATTTTCAATTTGGAGGGTGAGACAAAGCCTGAATGATAGTAATTGATGTCATTTTATAATTGATGCTGCGATAGGGGATACTGAAAAGCCGATCTGACAGAAACCATAATCAGTGAGGATGCAATCTTTTGTCGGTAAGGAGGCAATCAAAAAGAAGTTGCTGTAGGGCAACTTCTTTTTGATTGTATATCCAAATTATGCCTTGCCGTTGCAACCCAGAACATTGATCAGCTTGTGGCGAACCAGTTCCTTGATGTTGGCACGAGCGGGCTTCAGGTATTCTCTGGGGTCGAACTTGTCGGGATGTTCGTTGTAGAACTTACGGATGGTACCGGTCATAGCAAGACGCAGGTCGGAGTCGATGTTGATCTTGCAGACAGCCAGTTCGGCTGCGCGGCGCAGCTGTTCTTCGGGAACGCCGATCGCACCGGGCATCTTGCCGCCGTTTTCGTTTACCATCTTAACATAGTCCTGAGGAACGGAAGAGGAACCGTGCAGAACGATGGGGAAGTTGGGCAGCTTCTTGGATACTTCTTCCAGAATGTCAAAGCGCAGCTGAGGATTGGTGCCGGGCTTGAACTTGTATGCGCCGTGGCTGGTGCCGATGGCGATAGCCAAAGAGTCGCATCCGGTTCTGCTTACGAATTCTTCTACTTCTTCGGGACGGGTGTAGTGTGCACTTTCTGCAGAAACATTTACTTCGTCTTCAACGCCTGCCAGTGCGCCCAGCTCAGCTTCTACAACTACGCCGCGTGCGTGTGCGTATTCAACAACCTTGCGGGTGATTTCGATGTTTTCTTCGAAGGGCTTGGAAGAAGCGTCGATCATAACGGAGGTAAAGCCGCCGTCGATGCAGGACTTACAGGTTTCGAAGCTGTCGCCGTGGTCAAGGTGCAGAACGATCGGAATTTCGGGACATTCGATGACGGCTGCTTCAACCAGCTTAACGAGGTAAGTGTGGTTAGCATATGCACGTGCACCCTTGGATACCTGCAGAATTACGGGAGCCTTTTCTTCCTTGCAGGCTTCGGTGATCGCCTGAACGATCTCCATGTTGTTTACGTTGAAAGCACCAACAGCGTACTTGCCGGCATATGCTTTCTCGAACATTTCTTTACTGGTTACGAGTGCCATAAATATCATACTCCTTTGTAAATAATATAAACTTTCGTTATCGACTTATTCTATCAATAAATTATTGATTTGTCAATAGTTTTTACCTGATTTGTCACTTGTTACAAAGGAAAAATGCGAATATATTGTATTTTATGTTAAATTTACATTGATTTTTGGCTAAATATATGATATAATAAAAAAGATGTTTTTTCTAAAATTTACAACAATCAATACATGAAAAGGAATTGGTGAACACTATGTCCGCACTCAAAGGCGCATGCATTATAGCCCAGTCGGGAGGTCCTACTTCTGTTATCAATGCATCTGCATATGGCTGTATCAAAACAGCACTTGAAAATGAAAATATTACTGCCGTTTACGGCTCTCTTAATGGTATTAAGGGTGTTCTGAACGACAATCTGATCGATATGTCCAAGGAAGATCCCGCAGAGCTTGCTTTGATGAAGTATACCCCTTCTTCTATCCTCGGCTCCTGCCGTTACAAGCTGAAGGACGCTTCTGTTGATGATACCGATTATAAATGTATTTTGGAAACCTTTAAGAAATATGGTGTTCGTTACTTCTTCTACAATGGCGGTAATGACTCTATGGATACCTGCAACAAGATCTCCAAGTATATGTTGGAGCATGACTATGATTGCCGCGTAATGGGTATTCCCAAGACCATCGACAACGACCTTGCCGGTACCGACCACTGCCCCGGTTATCCTTCTGCTGCGAAGTATATAGCTACTTCTATGATGGAAATCTACCACGATGCAAGAGTCTACGATATTGGCACAATCACCGTAGTTGAAATTATGGGTCGTAATGCAGGATGGCTGACCGCTGCTGCTGCGCTTGCTACCGAAAAGGGCTGCGGTCCCGACCTGATCTACTGCCCCGAAAATGCATTTGAAGTAGATGCTTTTGTGGAAAGAGTAAAGGGCATTTACGAAAAAGAAGGCAAGTGCATCATTGCTGTTTCCGAAGGTATTCGCGATGGTAAGGGCAAATATATTTCCGAATACGGAAATGACTTGTCTAATGCAAAGGACGGCTTCGGTCATGCACAGCTTGGCGGTTTGGCTGCTTATCTGGCAGGTGTGCTGAAGGCTAAGACCGATGCAAAGGTAAGAGGCATTGAGCTCTCTCTGTTGCAGAGATGTGCAGCTCACTGCGCTTCTCAGACCGATATTGAAGAATCCTTCAATGCGGGCAGAATTGCGGTAGAAAAGGCTGTAGAAGGCATGACCGATAGAATGGTTGGCTATCTGCGCAGCTCCGATGAGAATGGCAATTATGTTTGCGAGTACGGCGTATTCGATTTGACCGGCGTTGCGAACACCGAAAAGAAAATCCCTGCTGATTGGTTCAACGAAACCAAGGATGGATTGAATGAAAAGTATATTGCATATGCGCTTCCTTTGATTCAGGGTGAAACCCAAATGGTAAAGGAAGACGGTTTGCCCAGATTTACTCGTCTGAAGAAAATCAAGCCTACTGTATAACTCAATAATATGAAAAGGTTGTTTTTAAGGAACAACCTTTTTGTTTTGTTGCAAAACAAAAAACAAGGGGAATTTTCAAACCCCTTGTTTTTTATTGAATTTGAATTAGTCGATGGTAACTTCGTGACCGGTTTCTGCGGATTCATAGATAGCGCAGAGGATCTTCATCAGAGTTACACCGTCTTCTGCGGGAGCTTCGCAAACTAAGGTACGATCCTTGATGCATTCAACGAAGTGGTCAACTTCCTTCTGATAAGCATCAGCGCCCATAGCGGTCTTGCATTCAGACAGAGTGATGTCGGTCATGTAGTTGAGTGCTTCGGAGGTCAGGTCGAGAGTAGCACCGTCGAGCTTAGCACCGCCCTTGGTACCGAACAGTTCGATAGCACCGGAGCCCTTCTTAATGTTCAGAGAGAAGGATGCTTCTACACTCATTACGAAACCGTCTTCAAAACGGATCATAGCGGTAGCCAGGTCTTCTACGTTGCAGATGTCGTTTTCGCTTCTGGAAGCAGAGTAGTAGCCTTTGGGAGTCTTCAGGTTAGGACGGTTGAGCAGCTTCTGGAAGGTAGCACCGAAAACGGATACGGGCTTCTTATTGCCTGCCAGGTAACGAACCATGTCGATTACGTGTACGCCCAGGTCGATCAGAGGACCGCCGCCGGAACGGGACTTGTCACCGAACCAGCCTTCGGGGTTACCGTTACGACGCAGATAGGAAACTTTAGCGTAGTACAGTTCGCCGAAGAAATCGTTCTTGTAAAGATCCTTCAGAACTTCGGTATCGTTACCGAAACGGCGAACGAAGCCGATTTGCAGGTGCTTGCCGCTTTCCTTAGCAGCAGCCAGCATTGCCTTAGCGTCTTCAACGTTGGTAGCCATGGGCTTTTCGCACATAACGTGCTTGCCTGCCTTCAGAGCAGCAATGGTAACGGGAGCGTGTTCGCTGTTCCAGGTACAAACGGAAACTGCTTCGATCTCTTCGAGCTTGAGCAGTTCATTGTAGTCGAGGAAACGGCGTTCTTCGGGAATGTTATAACGATCGCCCTGAGCCTTCAGAGTCTTAGGGTTGATGTCGCAGATGGCGTACAGTTCGGTTTCTGGATTCTTAACGTAAGAATCCAGATGGCAATCGGAAATGGAACCGACGCCGATAACAGCAACTTTCATCATGTTCGTGATCTCCTATTGTTTTAATAAATTTAATTTGGACGGTTGTCCGAATTACAGCATCTTCATCTTGCCGCGCAGGAAGTCGGCAGCCATAACAATGTCAGCTGCGGGATCTGCACCGCATTCACGTTCGATAGTCAGGAAGCCCTTGTAGCCGATATCCTGCAAAGCTCTGAGGTAGCCGTTCCAGTTAACGTTACCGTAGCCGAGAGGCAGTTCGATAAAGGGAGCGCCCTTCTTGGTAGCAGCGATAATAGAGTCGAGAACGGGGTTGCCGGTGGACTCTTCAGCCTTTGCGTCGCCGCCTTCTTTGATGAAGTCAACGATATCGCCTGCATACAGCTTGGCGGGGTCAACATTCTTGAGCATCATACCGTCTTTTGCATGGGTGTGAACGATGTACTTGGACAGACGATGAACAGCAACAGCCAGATCGTTGTCAGCGGAGCACATAACCAGGTTTGCAGGGTCGAAGTTAACTGCTACACCGGTGGAATTCAGGGTGTCAAGGAAGTCACCCAAACGTGCTGCAGGTTCGGGACCGGTTTCGATTGCGAAGTGAGAACCCATAGCATCAGCGAATTCAGCCAGCTCGAAGCATGCTTCCTGCATTACCTTGTACTGATCGCAGGTGGTATCAACGGGAACTTGACCGATGTGGGTGGTAACCACGTCAGTACCGAATTCCTTAGCGAATTCCATGATGCGCTTGGATTTTTCAATCTTTTTGGCATTGTTTTCCTTGTATTGGAAACCGCCGCGCATACCGGCATCGCCGCCAAGGTCGCCGCAAATTGCGGAGAAGACCATACCTTCGCTCTTAACCATGTCAAGCAGCATCTTCTGACGCTCTGTGGTCATGTTGTCAACGTGGTTTTCAGCAAGACCGTACGCAGTCATGTACATCTGAATACCCTGCGCGCCGATAGCGGCAGCCTTCTTGATGCTGTCTTCGGTACGACCGGGGAAGGATTCAACAATGACACCAATCGGATAATTGTACATAATTTTTCACCTCGTATTGATTTTTTGTTATTTCTATTGTATAATATTGTTAGAAAAAAAGCAAGCCATATTTCAAAGAATTTATAACACAATTGTGCTTTTTTTGAGTTTTTGCCAATTTTGGAGCGAATAAATATATGAAATATGAAATACATGATCTCAATCAGCGAAAATTGCCCTTTATCTTTCACCGGGATCTGATGAATAAAGATACCAAAGACTATACCCATTGGCATGAAAATTTGGAAATACTTTGTTTTCACAAAGGAGTCGGTGAAGTTATTTGCGATTTTGCAAAGACAACGGTTGGCGCAGGAGATATTTTTGTGATCAACTCCGAACAATTGCATATGGTGCAAAGCGACAGCGAAATACTGTATTACTGCTTGATTGTAGATGCGGAATTTTGCCGTCAAAACGGCATTCCGGTGGGAGAGGTTTCCTACAAGGAGCGCATTGTTGACGATGAACTGCGTGAAAAATATTTGCGTGTGGTGGATGCTTTTGAAGGAAGTGATCCTTACAAAGAGGCGAAGGTGAAGCACGAGACGCTGGGAATGTTGCTTTTTTTGGCGGAACGATATGCGGTGGAGAAGTCGGATCAAGCGGATGCCATTCCGCATTTGGAAAATGTGAAGGAGGCCATTCGCTATATCAAAGAAAACTATTCTAAAAATATCGGAGTAAAGGATATTTGCCAGGCTGCCGGATTGTCACGCGCGTATTTTTCACGTATATTTAAACAGATTACAGGGTTTACCGTGGTGAACTACGTGAATTTAGTGCGTTGTCAAAGTGCGGCAAAAATGCTTCGAACAGGAAAATATAAAGTTAAAACTGTGGCAGAACAGTGCGGATTCACCAATTATTCGTATTTTTCTCTGACATATAAAAAGGTTATGGGAAAACTGCCCACCGATGAATTGTGTATTTCATGATATTTTCAGCCAAAGTTCAACAAAATATGATTGTGTTATCATGATAGAATGCCATAATATAGCGGCACTAAAATAACAGCACTGTTTGTGCTGATGCATTGCATCAGAATGGAGTTTACGATGTTTGAGAAAGAAAACAGCGAAGGAAAGAGAAAGATCACACTATTTGGCGATGAACAGAAAATATTGGAGTTTGAACTGCTCAATCGTGCAGCAATTCGTCAGTTGGAACTAAAGCTTGAGATTTTGAATGAAGAGTTTCAAACCCGATATGCGCATAATCCCATTCACCATGTGGAATCCAGACTTAAATCCCGTAAAAGCATTGCCAAGAAACTGATAAAAAAAGGGATGGAGCCAACGGTGGAAAACGCCATGCGGTATATCAATGATATTGCCGGGGTGCGTGTGGTTTGCTGTTATATCGATGATGTTTACAGTGTTGCCGATATGCTTTCTTCCCAACAGGATTTGGAGCTTATCAAGCGTAAAGACTATATTCAAGAACCGAATTACAATGGATATCGTTCTTTGCATTTGGATTTCAGAATTCCGATCTATTTATCCGATCAAAAAATGTATGCAACCGCCGAGGTGCAGTTGCGTACGGTAGCTATGGATTTTTGGGCAAGTCTTGAACATGATCTGCGCTATAAATCGGACAAAAACATACCGAGGAATATTGCCACCGAAATGCTGCGGTGTGCTGATGATATTGCGCTTATTGATGGTAAAATGCAAGCTATTTACAAGGCGATCAGAGAATTAAAATGAATCATAAAACAATACAATATAAAATGAAACGGGTCGGTCTTCCTTTGGGAAGCCGATCCGTTTTTACTGATAATTCTTTTGTTCATATACCTTGCGGCGGTGCAGAATGCCGCAAAATGAGAGAATTGCTGTGTTAAGAGTATAGATATACAACATGTACTTAGTGGTAGTGGTATTGATGATCTTTGTTTCGTGATCCAATATGAAAACAAAGAGTATTAAACAGGCGGTTATTACGGATACACGCAAACTGACGCGGAAGAGCCGTGAAGTTTTGTCGGCGTGTGCATGCAGATCACTGCACATGGTCAGTGCCAAAACAGCAGACACCAATAACAGCCACTTGGTAATATCATTATTAACAAATGCCATAGCGCGGTTAAACAGGTCTACGATCAAAAAGGTAATGTGCATCAGGCAAAGAACTAAGGATAGATGGGGAGTGATATCGTAAATCACTTCCAAGAAGCGCTTCCGATTTATTTTCATGATGCGTTACCTCCTGAGGTACGCCTTGTGTTGGCAGTTGATTTGACTTCGCCGATACAAATAATGTCAAATAAATGCCGTCCGTCACCATTGTACAAAATTTTGCCGTTGAAATAGGATTGGCTGCTTCCGCCGCCATCCATATTATAAGCGACGCTGCAACCCAGCTTTTCAAAGAAGCTTGCCAAATGAACCATACGGAACCCTTGTGCTTTTGCTTTGCGTCCTTCAACGGTCACAAAGCAGTAGTGACCGGGCTCGTAATAGCCGATGCCGGTGCGAGGGTGGGCTGTGGTAATGACATTGTTGTCGTAAAAGTCGGAACTGAATTGTTTGATGGCATAGCCTTGATCGTCAAGCAGACCGGGACCAAAGTTCCAAATTTGATAGGGGCCTCTTTGATTGATTGCCTCTTTGTCGTATGTATCCTTGGTATAAACTTCCATGGCACCGTCATAGTAGAGTACCAGAATATCTGTCTGGAGTTCATCGGTTTCCAAATACAATTTGCCGTTACGTACAGCGGTCAAGGTCTGATTTGTATTTCCCCAGTAATCGCCGTTGATTGCCGCAATGGGAAGCCCTGCGGCAAAACTGATCCCGTTTGCATTGGTTAAGTAGCCGACATTTTTGATCAAGTTGGAAAGAGATGTACGTGTTTCGTAGGCGGAAGTATAAAAGTTTTCAATATTACGAATATAGATATCGTAAATATATATGGTTTCCATCATCGTTTCATCCGCGCTGACTACATATCCCAGGTCGTTGATTTTCTCAACGGTAATAAATACATCCTTGCTTTGATACAGTCCGATGTACTTGCTGTTGAGGTTGTCTGAAACTGTAAAGCCGTGTAACTCAAGGAATCCGCGGATTTCGGCGTCTTTGGTCAAGTTATTTACTTTGGTGACCGAGTTTGTGAAAAACGATCCGAAACGTTCTCCAAAATCGCCGTGTGTCAAAGGCGTATTATCATCGGGGTTTTTGATGTCCAAAACCTTTTCGTTGGAGTTTTTATTTGGTTTTTGGTAAATTTCCAACGCTGTGGGTTCATGAAGGTCAAAGGGCGCCCAAAGAATTCTGATGTGATGGAAATAGGCAAATGTACACAAACCGATTGCCAACAGAAGAATATCGGCAACGATTACCAGCCACAAAGGGAACAGTTTTCTTTTCATATGGGAGAAGTGTCAACTCCTTTTAATGCGGAAAATTAGCTTTTTTTGTGCAATATAGTTTAGAATGAAGAAGGAAATTTCTGCAAGCAGCTTACCGGGCAGTGCGGGCAGGCAAAGCGCGTCTGTCAACAGCATAAACAGACCATAGTTCTTTAAACACAATATAATGATTGCCAGTAAATAGTACTTTCCGAGCGCAGGGATAATGCGATTGTGGGCGCGGAAAACAAGAAATTGGTTGACGGTAAAGTTCAAAAGGGAAGAAACAACCCATGCAACACCGATGCTGATGGCTTTCGATACATCGAGAGACAGCATAAGCATTAAGAGAATGGTGTCTACCAAGAAAGCTAAAAAAGACGAAACAAGGAATTTAGCAGGCTTGCTGAAGGAAAAGATTGCTTTGTATATCTTGAAGGAGTCTCTTAAGGGATGGAAGTGAGAGGATTGATTATTGTTTTCGTAAATGGTTGCGATGGGACATTCATCGATCGGGACATGCTGTTCGGAAAAATGCAGCAGCATATAGGTCTCGTATTCGTATCTTGCACCGGGGATCGACAATAGATCAGGGATCAGATCCACAGCAAAACCTCTCAGTCCGGTTTGGGTATCGCTGACATTGGTCTGTGCAAGGAAACGGAATACAAACTGCGTAATGGTGTTGCCGAAACGAGAACGGAAGGGTACTTCTCCTTGGAATCGACGCGCACCGATCACAAAACGCTTTCCTTGCATAAGGTGATCACGTATAGCTAAAATATCATCGGGCTTGTGTTGACCGTCTGCATCGGCGGTGATGATATATTTTGCATTTGGATAAAACTCCTGTATGGCTTTAAATCCGAATTTCAAAGCATGACCTTTGCCCTGATTGATTTCATAGCCGGTGAAAGCTGCCATGCCTGTTAACTTGGCAAACACGGGTGCAAATTCTTCTCCGCTTCCATCGTCTACCACAAGAATTTCCAGACCGTCTTTTTTGTGGAGCTGCTCAACGAGCTGAATGAGCGCCATGTCTGGTTTGTATGCGGGTATAAGAATGACGGTATCCATGGCTTACAATTCTCCTTTTCCTTTTCGTTAGAAATAGCATAGCATATATTTGTGAATAATTTGTGAATTCTGTGGTAATTTTTATGGGTATCTGTCGATTATGAATGATTCTGCTCAGGAATTGCTTTGGCAGGATCGGTAGTGTCGTGTGTTGCGTCAGCAGTCTCTTTCCCATCTCCCCCTGAGGTCGGAGCAGATCCGGCAGCGGTTTCTTTTGAAATAACATACTCACGCGTGAGGGCGTACAGGATCGAGGTTAGTGGAATAAAGGTCAACATACCCAAAATACCGCCTATCTGCCCGCCTATCAGCAATGCTGACAGTGCCCAAACGGGAGGCAATCCTACGTATTTGCCTACTACACGGGGATATACGAGCTGTTCTTCCAGTTGTTGTATCACAAGGAAGGTGACGGCGAAAATGAGCGCTTTGACAGGGTCGGTCATCAGGATCATTATGCCGCCCACAAAGAAACCGATAAATGCACCCACATAGGGGATAATTGCCGTAACGGCGATCAGTACCGATATCAGGAATGTGTAGGGCATACGCATTAAGGACAGCACAATGAAAAACATGGTCCCCAGTATCAGTGCCTCCAAACACTGTCCCGCAATGAAGTTTCTGAAACATCGGTAAGAGAGCGAGAGTACATGGCGTGTTTTTTGGGCTATGGCAGGAGAGCATACAGCACCCAGCAGTCGGTTAAATTGTTCTTTGGTGTGATGTTTGCTAGTTAGCATGTAGATTGAGAGAATAAAAGAGGTGAAGTACACAAAAATCGAGGACAAGACCGAAGAAAGTGCCGTATAGGAGACTTTTACAATTTGCTCCAGATCCTTTTGAATACGAACTGCCAAATCGTTTAAGTTAAAGGAATTGATAAACTCTTTGATTTGGTCGGTTTCAATACCATGGCTTTCCATAAAGGCAAGGGCATGCGGATAATTGGCACGCACCGATACGACTGCTGTTTTGATCGAATCGATCAAAAGAGGGACAATACCCCAAATGATCAAACCAATCACGGTGGCTGCAAGGATCAGAGTGATGACGAGAGCCAAAATCGTATTGCGGTTTTGCGTTACTTTTTTATTGCGCTTTTTCTGTATATGAGCGAATAAACGCTCAAAAGCCGACATGGGAACATTTAAAATAAAGGCAATGACAAAGCCCAAAATGGCAGGACTCAAAAAGTCGAAGATCGTTGAGAAAAAACCAAGTACAGATTTAAAATGCCAGGCGGCAGCAAGAATGATTGCACCCAGTGCCACAAGCAATAAGGTGTACTTGAATTTTGGTGACTGCTTGTTTTGATCCATTGAGAATCCTCCGATTGGATGACATATATCATCAGTTAATTATTATATCATTATATGAACAATTTGTCAAGATTTAAACATCGCTTTGACAAAAAAATATCGAAAAATGGCGTTGTTTCCTTATAAATACCGGTATTCTTTGCGCTTTCTTATGACAAAAATTGCGCTTATTATCAGTGCTAACGTCTCTGAAACCAGAACTGACAACCAAATACCGTCCAGTTTCCAAAATATTGGCAGAAGCAATACACTTGCCGATTGAAATACAAAGGTCCTCAAAAATGCCAGGATTGCAGAAATAACGCCGTTGTTCAGTGCGGTAAAAAGGCTGGAGGCATAAATATTCAGACCGCAGATCATAAAGTGAAGTGAGAATATGATAAAGCCTCGTTTAGTCATTTCCATAAGCGCGTTGTCATATCCGACAAAAATGCTTGAAAGCGGCGCACTGAGCAGAATTCCCAGAGCTGTCATGCTAAAGCCAAAAGCGATTAACAGAATAATGCTTTTGCGAAAGAGGTTTTTTAGTTCAGTATGATTGGCTGCTCCATAGTGGAAGCTGACAATAGGAGCGCTTCCCACGGCATAGCCGATGAAAACTGCCACAAAAAAGAAACTGACATACATAATAGCGCCATATGCTGCGATTCCGTCTTCGCCGGCATATTTCATCAGCTGAAAATTGTAGAAAACAGTGACGATGGAGGATGCAATATTATTCATCAATTCCGAGGATCCGTTGGTAATGGTTTTTAAAAGGATCTTGCCGTAAAACTGCGTTTTCCCTAATCGCAAAAGACTGTTATTGGGACGAATAAAATACAAAATCGGCAAAAATCCGCCGATAAATTGGCTGACGGCGGTTGCAATGGCGGCCCCTTCCAACCCAAATGAACAAATGCCCACCAGAAGGGCATCCAAAAGAATATTGGTTATTCCTGCCGCCACTGTAAAAAAGAGCCCCAAACTTGGTTTCTCAGCAGTGACGAAAAAGCTTTGGAATACATTTTGCAACATAAAAAAGGGAAGTGCGATTAGTACAATACGAGCATATCGTGCACAACAATCAAGCATTTCTCCTTCAGCTCCCAACATGATCGCCACGGGTTTGGCAAACAGGATCCCGAGCAGTGCCAGCAGTGTTCCGCCTATCAATACCGTATAGACCAAAAGCGAAAAGTATTTGTTTGCTTTTTTGCCGTTTCCTTCTCCCAAGGTTTTGGCAACAATCGCTGTGCCGCCTGCACCTACCATGAAACCGAGTGCGCCCAGAATGATCAGAAGAGGCATGATCAAATTAACGGCGGCAAAGGGCGTTTTCCCCGCAAAATTAGATACAAACAGACCGTCCACAACGCTGTAAATGGAGGTGAAGATCATCATTATGATGGAGGGAAATACGAATTTAAGAAGTTTTTTGTAGGTAAAATGTTCGGATAGTTGAATTCTCATGGAGGACTCCGTTTTTAGGTGTTTTTTATAAACGCCGACATAATTTGAGTGGGGTAGATCATACCCCACTCGGTTGTCGGATAATGTAGTCAAAAAAGTTAAAATGTACGATTCCCATTTGGGATAGGTATTGTTTGCTGCTTTCTATATCTTTTGCGGTATTGAAGCGGGGAATTTTGGGAACGCGCACCGTAATGCGTTCAGGACCCACCAACGATAGCAGTATTTCCAGATTGTGAAGGACTATGCCGTTGGGCTTTCCGGTATACCGAAGATAAATATCGGCATTGGTATCTTTAATATCTACAATAAAATAATCTAAGACCCCGGCGGCGCGGCGCACGGCTTCTTCCGATACGTGCAGAGAGGTTTCGGCGCTCAAATGCCATGCATCGCCGCACAGTGCACGGAAAGACTCCAAAAAAGGAATATTCAAAAGGGGTTCGCCGCCGCCGAAGGTGACCCCGCCGCCTGTTGCCAAAAAGTAAAGTTCGTCGATTTTGACCTTTTGATAAAGCTCTTCGGGGGTGAGATGGTCACAATTGGTATTGGGATCAAGCCCTTGCGGATTCAGGCAGTATTTGCATCGAAGGGGACAGCCGTGGAAGGTACAAAGGGTAGTGATGCCTTTGCCGTCGGTGCCGATGCGGTGACGGGCTATGCCGAAAAAAGGACGCGCCTCGGTGTTCATCAGGCAGGATCTCCGGCGGTAACGTCGTCATCATCATATTCGTCTACGGCGGGGGGAGCTCCGGGGGTAACGTCATCATCGTTATTATTATCTTTGTCTGTGGGGAGATCCTCGGTTTCTGTTTGTACATCGGGCGGCATGATATCACCGTCAATTTCGTTTTTGTTGGGGGTGGAGGTGATGACCTGCCCGAAATCGCAGGCAGTACCCGCCAAAGTAAAGGTGGCAACAAGACCCGCCAGGGCAATGCGCTTGCCTAGCCGTTGACGCTTTGCCAGCTCATTTTCCAAATACTGCAGTTCAGATTCGCACTTGGGGCAGGTGCCGCGGCAATCTCCTTGGTGCTTACATTCGGAGGTTACAAAGGGTATGTCATTTTCATGGGCAATCTTTTCGCGAATCTCTTTGAGAATCTTGCATTTATCTTTTCCTTTCATAGCCATTGCTCCTTTACTGTTATTTTCTATACCTATTATATCAAATGCGGGGGTGCTTGTCAATGCGAGTAGAGATGGAATGTGTATCTATTATAAGACTTATTTGTAAATATTATATGAATAAAAGCAAGACGGGTATGCCTTGCTTTTATGTTACAGATATTGTCCGATCACTTGCCAAGCTGCGATCAGTTTGGACAGCGTAAACGCGGCGTTGGCAGGACTTGTGGAGGGCAGTGCAATTGCTTGTCTGCCCATTGGGTTTTCCATGTAACGGCGGTAGTACCGATGGGCAACAGTGCCGTTTGTGAATATTTTGATGTCGGGTGAGGCTTTGATAATCGGGGACAGGTCGTTTGGAATGACATTTTGAATGGTGCTGTCTGCGCTTCCCGTAATGTCACAGGATGCAATTACATCCCAGAGGGCGATGTGATGCCGAAGCAGCAGTTCTTTCTTTTCTTCTGTTGTTTCCGCAAGAGGTTCTTGTAAAACGGCACAAAGCACTTTCCAGAAACGGTTTTGGGGATGACTGTAGAAAAATGCGTTTTCACGAGATTTCACGGAAGGAAAACTCCCCAGGATCAAGATTCTGCAGTCTTCATTGTAAATGGGATCAATGGGGTGCAGGATCGGCATGACTCACTCCGTTTTGGGTGAATTGGCGGATTTTTTGATTTGTTCTTTGTCATACTGGAGCATATAGAGATCATAATACCGTCCCTTTTTTGCCAAAAGCTCTTTATGACTGCCTTCTTCCACAATCTTGCCCTTTGACAGATAGATGATCTTGTCGGCATGCTGAATGGTGGAAAGGCGGTGGGCAACCATCAAAAGAGTCCCCAGCTTCATCAGTTTTTCCAGAGAATCCTGAATCAACACCTCGGTTTCGGTGTCGATGTTGGCAGTGGCTTCGTCCAGTATCATGACTGCAGGCTTGTGCACAATGGTACGGGCAAAGGAAATGAGCTGGCGCTGTCCTTGAGAGAAATTGTTGCCCCTTTCGCGCACCTCTTCGTCCAGGCCGTTTGGCAAGCGATCAATGATCTTATCCGCGTTGACATATCGGCATGCCTGCATGACTTCTGTGTCCGGGATCCCTTCCTTGCGCAGCAGAATATTGGATCGGACAGTACCCGAGAAGAGAAATACATCCTGCAGCATTTGACCGAATTGACGGCGCAGGGAAGCGATCTTGATGTTTTTGATGTTGATACCGTCCAGTAGGATCTCTCCCTTTTGGATATCATAATTGCGGCAGAGAAGAGAAAGAATGGTGGTTTTTCCCGAGCCTGTGGAGCCGACGAATGCTACGGTATCGCCGGCATTTACCTTGAAGGAAACCCCTTTGAGTACCCACTCTTCATCTTTATAGGCAAACCAAACATCACGGAATTCAATCTCGCCCTTGGTATGGGTGAGTTCAATGGCGTTTTCGGTATCGATCACTTGCGGCTGCATATCAAAAACAGTAAATATTTTTTCGGCGCTGGCAAAGGCGGATTGAAGCCAGTTAAACTGCTCTGCCAGGCTTTGGATGGGATTGAAGAACTTGGAGATGTACATATAGAAGGTGACCAGAACGCCGCTTGTGATCTGCTGTCCGAGAAAGGAGAAGTTTTCGATATAGCCCTTTCCGCCAAGATAGAACAGGCAGAGCAGAGAGGAGATATACAGCATATACACTACGGGACGGAAGATACCGAACACCAATATCTGCTGGCGTTTTGCTTGCGCAAGGGCACGGTTTTTGGCGTCAAACTCTTGCTTTTTCTGTTCTTCTCGGTTAAAGATCTGAATAATCTTCATGCCGGAAAGATTCTCGGAAAGAAAGGTGTTGATTCCGGTGGTACCGTCTTTCACTCTGCGGTATGCTCTTCTTGAGAATTTGCGAAAGATCACTGAGAACAGCACAATAAAGGGAACAAAACATAGTACCATCAGAGTCAGCAGGTAGTTCAGACACAGCATGGCAGTAAGCACACCCACGATGACAAAGCTGTTTTTGATCAGGTTTACAAGAATGTTGGTAAACAGCATGGAGATAGCATTGGTGTCGTTGGTTACGCGGGTGACAAGGGTGCCGACGGGAATGTTATTCAGCTGATTGTGAGAAAGGTTTTCAATATGAGCAAACAGATCCTCACGCAGAGCGGAAAGAATTTTTTGTCCTGTTTTTTGCAAAACGATCGCTTGAATGTAGGTACATACCAATGAAACAACCAGGATGCCTGCATAGACAGCCACAAGGATGAGCAGTTTTTTCATGGGAAAATCCAGCTTGATCATTTCTTCAATGTTTCCGATGAGAAGAGGAGAAATGATGTCGTAAGCAATGGAAAACAGCATTACAAAGAGTACTAAAAGAAAACTCTTTATATGGGGACGGGCGTATTTCAACAGACGCTTTACGATCTCGGAGTCCTTCATATGACGGTCAAAGCCAATGGCTTCCTTCTTATCCTTCATGGTCAAATAGGCAATCAGGAAAATCAGAGAGAATGTGCCGATAATGCCGCCCAAGATCAGAAGAGGATAATATTCACGCATGGTTTGTGCCCTCCTTTCCTTCCAGATCATCCAACTTTTGCAGATCTACCATGTTGCGGTAGGACGGACAGGTATGATATAATTCTGTGTGTGTGCCTGCCGCGATTAGCTGACTGTCGTCAAAGAAGAGGATCTTGTCCATTTTTTCAATGGTGGAGATACGGTGTGCAATGAGGATGGTGGTTTTGCCTTGACGCAGATTTCTCAAGTTTTCAAGAATTGTTTTTTCAGTCTTGACATCCACCGCCGAAACGGAGTCGTCCAAAATCAGAATGGGGGCATTTTTGGCAAGGGCTCTGGCGATGGAAATGCGTTGCTTCTGACCGCCCGAAACGGTTACACCCCGTTCGCCAAGCACGGTGTCATATCCTTTTGCAAATTCCATGATATTACTGTGAATATCCGAAAGACGGGCGGCTTTTTCCACATCCGCATGGGTGAATCCGTCGGTACCAAAGGTGATATTACGTTCAATGGTGTCGCTGAACAGAAAATTGTCCTGCGGAACATAGGCACAACTTTGACGCACTTTGGTAATGGGCAGGGTATTGATGTCGTATCCATCCAAAAATACCGTATTATCGGGTACATTGTAGGTGCGCAGAATCAGATCCACAAGGGTGGTCTTGCCGGCGCCTGTGCGTCCTACAATCCCCACATTTTCACCTGCTTTGATGGAAAAAGAAATATTTTTCAGTACATCGGGACCGCCGTCGGGGTAACGGAAGGTGAGATCTTTAAACTCAATGTTTCCTTTTATAGTGTGCGGATCAACAGTATGCTCGCGGTCGCAAACATCGGGTTTGGCATCCAGTAATACGCTGATACGTTGTAGAGATGCTTTGCCGCGGGAGCGAATCTCAATGAGCTGAGAAACTGCCATGACAGGCCATACGATGGAAGTGAAATAACCGATGAATTCCACCAGTTGTCCGGGATTAAAGCGCCCTATATATACCAGATAGCCGCCGTAGCCCAGAATAACGCAGATCACCGATTCTACAAGCAGGGTTACTGTGATATTCAAACAGACCGAAAGACGGGTATATGCCACATTGGTTTCTTCGTTGTTTTGATTGATCTTGCGAAATGCCGATAACTCCAGTGTTTCCTTGACAAAGGCTTTGACCACGGCAATGCCGGCAAAACTTTCTTGAGAAAAATCCGAAAGATCGGAGAATGCCGCTTGACGAGCCTTCCATTTTAGGGTCATATATCTTCCCACGATGAGGCTGGCGGTCAACAGCAGGATCATAGGCAAAATACAAAGCAGAGTGAGCATGGGGTTCATATTTGCCATTTTTCCGATGGCAAGCACCCCCAGCAGTGCGGCATCAAAGAACATCAGTATGCCCGAGCCGAAGCAGTCCTGTACGGTTTCCAAATCGTTTGTGAAAAGGGACATGAGATTGCCCACTTTATTCACTTGGTAGTACTGTTGGGATAGATCTTTACAGCGGTCAAACATTTTGCCGCGCAGATCGGTTTCCACACGAATGGCAGAACCAAAGAAACAGATACGCCATAAAAAGCGTCCCAGTACCAAAAAGAGTATGATAAACAGCATGGGCAGACAAATTTCGTCCAACAGAAAATCAGTATTGAATATGACCTCTTTTCCGTCTATTATGACAAATCCGTCATTGAGCCCATTGACTACCAGTTTGTATATCTCGGGTAGTTTTAGCTGCATGTAGTCGACCAGAATCAGCGAAAAAACGCCGAAGATCAGCCACGGTGCATATTTCAGATAATAACGGTTGATATGCTTTCCGAATAGCATGATATCCTTCCTTTCCGTTCACAAATGAAACCTTTATATTATAACATCAATCATCTAAAATAGCAAGATATTTTGCCGTAAATCCACACATTTTGCTTTCTGTGCGTGTTTTTGTGTTTAACAATTCGGAAGCATTAAAAATTTTTTTATGTAGTGTAAAACAGTATTGCAAGAATGCAAAAAATTTGTATAATAGAATGTGTAAGAGGCAAAAGATTTCTATTGTATGAGGAGAGACTATGAAAGAAACAATGATTGGAATTGCAGTGGGCATTTTGATGGGGTATTTGCTGGGTACGCTGAGTCCCGCTGCATTGATCTCGAAACTGAAAAATAAGAATCTGAGAAACAGCGGAACGGGAAATCTGGGTGCGTCCAATGTTATGCTGCATTTTGGAAAGGCATTCGGTGTTTTGGTAATGGCTTTTGACATTGGAAAGGCTTTTGCCGCCGCAAGACTTGCGGAATACTTTTTTCCTGATGTGGCGTACGTTGGAATGCTTGCCGGCATTGCGGCAATACTCGGTCACATTTATCCCTTTTATATGAAATTTAAAGGCGGCAAAGGGCTTGCTGCCTTTGGCGGACTGATCATGGCGTACGAACCGTGGTTACTTGCTTTCGTATTGGGGGTCGGTACGATCTTGATGCTGATCGTTAATTACAGCTTTATTATGCCTTATTTCGCATCGATTGTGTTTGTTGCTTACGTTGCGTACGATTCCCAGAGTTTACTCATGGTTCTGTTAGCGTCCGCTCCTGCAATTTTGATCATGATCATGCATTTTGAGAACGTGATCAAGGCAATCAAAGGAACCGATGTTAAAATTCGCAAAGTGGCGGTGACCAAAAAGAATATCGAGGATGATGAATAATTACGATCCATCATTCCCCCCCTACGGACAGTTTCAGAACAAGAATCAATCAAGGCTTTGGGAGTTTTGGTTGATTTTTTGTTTCGAATCAATTTAACAATTTGGAAATATAAGCTTTGTAAAATATACATAATTATTTGCTAAAATGTGTTTGTTCTCTAAAAGTGTAAAGAAAGGAAATGAAAGAATAATGAATATGGATAGAGATATCATAAAGGTTTTTCAAAGCGAGGAAATGGTAAACGCTTCCGATTTTTTATATAACAGTGCTAAACAGATAATGGAAAAAATGGTGGGTTACAAGGAATTGATGATGATGTATGCCTGTGCCATTAAGGAAGTACGTACAAAATTTGATGTTCTGAATACAGAGTTTAATGCGCGCTATCGGCGCAATCCCATCAGTACCATTACAACAAGACTCAAAAAAAGCTCTGCCATTGCCGATAAAATGATCAAGCGAAACATTCCGTTTACGCTGAAAAATATAGAAGAGAATGTTCATGATGTGGCGGGGGTACGGGTCGTTTGCCCGTATATTGATGATATTTATCTGATTGCCGATGCTTTTTTAAAGCAGGATGATATTACGCTGATCTCCAAAAAGGACTATATTGAAAATCCAAAGCCAAACGGTTACCGAAGCCTGCATTTGATCGTCATAGTTCCTGTATATTTCGCCAAACAAAAGAAGGATATGAAGGTGGAGGTGCAAATACGCACCATTGCCATGGACTTTTGGGCGAGCCTTGAGCATCAAATGAAATACAAACAGGAAATTCCCGATCAAGAGGCAATATCCGAAGAATTAAAGGAGTGCGCCCAAACTATATGCGAAACAGACGAAAAAATGCTGGGTATTCGCAAAAAAATTGAAGCGGCGGCGGATTTTCCCTCGGATGATGAACTTTTGTTTGAAAAATTCAGCAAGCTGGATATTTCGTTCCAGTAAACAAAAATACATATCCAAAACAATAATCCCCTGATTGCAAATACCGACAGGTATATCTGCATTCAGGGGATTATGTCAATTTGAGATGAATTTACTTGCCGGAGGATTCAAAGATCTCGTTTCTTTCACGGACAAGGAGGGAAATGCACCAAAGTGCGGAAATCGCCACCACGGTATAGATAATGCGGGCAACGATGGAGGTCTGACCGCCGCAAAGCCATGCGACTGTGTCAAAACGGAACAGACCGATACCGCCCCAGTTAAGACCGCCGATGATGGTGAGAATGAGTGCAAGCCTGTCAAGCATACAATATATATCCTTTCCTAGATAGTTTTTGTGTTCTTGCTTGTTCTAGACAAGTGAGAACACTTGTAGTATGCACAGGAAGTGATATTATATGCAAAAATTTAACCGCTGCAGAGAATGGTGAGTTTTGTGCCTGTCATGTGCAAAGACATGGAATGGAAATCTTCGCCTGATAGGTTTGCTGTGTAACTGGGAAGCTCTTGGTCAATACCGTTCAAGTTTAAACTGCCGCCTTCGGAAGAGATGTCGTAACGGAACAGGTAGGCAATGGCGGTATCGTCATAGCGCAGTTCGCCGCCCGATCCTTGGATCAAAAGCTCGGTATAATCTACAGTTTCAAGGGTGGTATTGCAATTGGTTAGATCAAGACGCATGGTGGAGGCTGTGGTGCAGTTGGTCATGGAAATGGTGGAATCTGTGGCAGTTAGACGCATATCGTAAGAACCCACAATGTTTACCATTTGCAGAGTACAGTTTGTCAACTCAAAGTCGTACTGCTTGAGGTCATCGGCATCGGAAATATACAAAATGACTTTGGGTTCGCCATTGTATTTGCTCATGTTTAAAAATTTGCGAAGCCCGTCAAATCGCAAGCCTTCGGACTGCAGGATGTCTGTGATAGCAGGTTGGTTGGTCATATACAGAGCGTTGTTGCTGATGTGGTAGGTGTAGCGCCCCTCCATCATGTTTTGGAATACAACACGGGAGCGTTCTGCACCGCCTAAAACCAAAATATCGGTATCTTTAAAGATCAACGAGGTTTTGCGCACAGCGCTTTTTTTGATCTCATTGCCGTCTTCGTCAATCTCGACCATGGCGTCTTTGGAAAAACCGAATTCGTTGACTATGTTTCCCTCATCGTCGTAACTGTATTCAAAGAGCTGGTCATATTCACCCGCATCTTTTGCAATACCCTCGGCAATACTGCAGAGAATATAGCCTGTGATGGAAATGACAATGCCGACGACGAGAAAGATAACAGAAGTTATTTTCATGTTTCGCTCCTTTCTTACAGATTGCGGCAAAGGTCATACAAATAGATGACCAAGCGCTTGATCTGACGGATGGTAAAACGCAAAAATACGGTGAATTTTTTGGCAACATAGGGCATGAGAAGGGTGGCGCAATGGTATTCCAGAATGGGGAAAACAATGGTGCCGCCTACCAGTATCATACCCAGACCAAATTCGTACAGACCTATGAAAAAGGCATCTGTGCCGGGAAGCATTTTCACTACGCCGAAAGCCAGGCAGACAAGCGCCAAGAGAATGCCCAAAACAACAGTGACCGTAACAGCGACGATCATAAATACCGCTGTAAACAAAATTGCCAGATAGCCAAGCAAAAACAGTCCTGCCACGCAGCCAAGCAAAAACAGGGTGATAGGACTGGACAGTCCCGCAGTCCACCAGAATATCTGCATGCCGCGTTTGGAGATAGGCTTTTTATTCTCCTCGGATTTTTCCGCGACCGATACCGTAGGTTTCGCGGATGCGGCGGCAGGCTCACGTTCCGGGGCGGAGGCAACTTGTATGTTTTGGGTTTTGCTGCCGACGGTGCTTTCATTTGTGTGAACTACAGGGATGGGTTTGGTAGCATCCATTTTTGGCATTGCCTTGCGGTTATCGCGGCTTACGTTCACTGTATGTTCAAGCGAAGGATTTTTGTTCTCGGTATCGTCGGAGGCTTTTTTATGATCGGCATCTGTCCGCGATTCGGCTTTTTGTTTGTCGGAAATGGAAAGCACCCTTTTTGCCAGATCCTCGGGGGAACCGTAATTTGCCAGCTTTTCTTGCCGTGTATTTTCGTCAAGACTCTCAAGCATGGCAGAAAGACGCTTGCAATATGCTTCGCTTTGCGCTTTCGGCATGCCGCCCGCAACCAATGCTTCGCCAAGGGATGCAAAGTATTTTTGCAGATCCATATGTATCGTTACTCCTTTTGCCAAAAAACTCTTGATAATTCTGAAATATGTGTTATAATGTCAATATCGGTGCGGCGGCATATGACCACACCGTGTACTCCATTATATCAGAAAGTTTGGTGTTTTTCAATATGAGAATGCGAAAAAAAAAGCACGGAGCCGAAAGAATTGCGGCTTGCGCGGATCTTTTGTTCACTGACCGCGCCGAAATTGAGAATTTTTTGAAAGATAAAGGCTCTGCCTGCCAACTGGAAATCGGTTGCGGCAAGGGCGATTTTGCCATAGAAGCCTCCCAAAGAACCGATATCCCTTTTATTGCCATCGAGCGTTCTTCCGATGTGGCAGTGGTTGCCATGGAAAAGGCAAAGGCAGCAGGATGCGATAACCTGCACTTCGTGGTGGGAAATGCAGAGCTGCTTTTGCCAAATTTGTTCCAAAAAGGTGAAGTAGATACCTTGTATTTGAATTTTTCCGATCCTTGGCCCAAAAAAGGTTACGCAAAGCGACGCTTGACCCACAGAAATTTTTTAGCGCTGTACAGAGAACTGCTTTCGGATGATGGTAAGATCGTATTTAAGACCGATAATGCGGGACTTTTTGATTTTTCCTTGGAAGAATTTGCGGCGGCGGGATTTCGAATGGAAGAAATTTGCCGGGATCTGCACAACTCTGAGTATAACGAAGGAAATATTCAAACCGAATACGAACGAAACTTTTCCGCCAAAGGCTTTCCCATCCACCGTGTGGTTGCGTATATGCATTGATATCGGAAGAGAAATTCGGTAAAATAGACCTCATCATTGATTTGTTGTGAGGAATATCGAAAAAACACCGTAAATAGGTTGACATCTTTCGAAAGAATATGTATAATATTCTTATATACGCGTAAAAGTCGGCGAAAAGTTTGTCCGATATTCAATTTATACCATAACATTTTTTGAGGATGCTATGAATAAGATTAAAATTACATGTGATTCGACCTGTGACTTAACGCCCGAGTTGTATGAAAAATATAACGTAGAGGTCGTATCTCTTTGTGTTTCTCTGGGCGATAAATTGTACCGCGATGGCTTGGATATTCAGGCGCAGGATATTTTCTCCTATGTTTCTCAAAACGGAACTTTGCCGAAAACATCGGCAATTTCCATTGGAGAATATGAGCAAGTATTCAAAAAATATGTGGATGACGGATATAGTGTTGTACATATCAATCTTTCCTCCCATCTTTCTTCCTGCTATCAGAATGCTTGCATTGCGGCAAAGGAAGTGGGAAATGTATATCCTGTCGACAGCTTGAATCTCTCCAGCGGATCGGGTCATTTGGTGATTGAAGCTGCTAAAATGGCAGAAGAGGGTATGGCGGCAGAGCAGATTGCGCAAAAGCTGACGTTGCTTCGTGAAAAGTTGGATGTTAGTTTTGTACTGCAGACTCTTGATTATTTGAAGAAGGGCGGCAGATGCTCCGCGCTGACAGCACTGGGTGCAAACCTGTTGCATCTTCGTCCCGAGATCGAAGTTAAGAACGGTCAAATGGGAGTTGGCAATAAGTATCGCGGAAAAATGGATAAGTCGATTGCCGATTATATCAAAGGACGCTTGGAAGGCAGAAAAGATATTAAGCTTGATCGAATTTTTATTACGCATTCGCATGTTCCGCAGGAGATCGTTGATCAGGCGGTTGCTTTGGTAAAGGAATTGCATCCTTTTACCGAGGTGATTGAAACCATTGCCGGATGTACCATTTCCAGTCACTGCGGACCGCATTGCCTGGGCGTGCTGTTTTTCAAAAAATAGGATTCAAATACGATTATAAGAACCGTTTCTTTGTGAGACGGTTCTTTTTATAGGTATGTATGGAACAAACGCAAAAACAATTGTATAATATAAACAATAAATGGAAATGAAAATCGGCAAAATGCGATATTTACAAGAAGTGAAAATTATGGTATAATGATGCTGTAAAAGGGAAAAAGTTCCTTTTTGAAGATTTATT
>SVRY01000010.1 GCA_015064585.1 Oscillospiraceae bacterium | reverse complement strand
GGTTAGTTAAAATTTCGAAATATGTGAAAGAAGAGGAAGATTCTTCTAAATTACTCTCATTGGGTAAAACCGATTCTGATATTATCCAAAGATTGACCAATATCAATACCTACAAGCAAGCCATCAAAGAACTGATGGATCCTGCAAACGCAGCCACAAAACCCGAGTAAACCAAACAAATCCCCGAGACTGCCGCTTGACAGTCTCGGGGAAAGAGGGCTGTTATTGGGACAAGCTGTATTCCAATGGGGGCTAAAGGCGTATTTTTAACATATGATTACCGCCGACGGCACCCGGTCGCATAAACCGGTCAAAACAACAAAATATAAACCAAGGGGGCAGGCTCAAATGCAAAAATTTGAGCCTGCCGATTGTTTTTATGAAAATGTAAGCTGTTTTTTGGGCGCGCTCGCTAACAGGTATGCGGCGGCTTCGGGAGCGGAAAAGGGAGTGCGGTGATCACGGATCATTTGATCAAGCTGATCCATCAAATCGGAATAGATCGGCGCGCCCGCTTCTTTCACTACCGAGGTTAGCAGTGCCAGATCGTAAAAGAAGGGTTTTTCCTCTGTTTGCAATGCATAGCGAACGCAATTTTCAATGGTATCCTGCCACTGTGCATGGGTCTTGATGCCGGCTTTATACAGAAGTGTTTCGGTAGCGGCATAAGAGCCGGGAAGGGCATAGATATCTTTTTCCCGATCGATCCATTCTCGTTTCCCTTTTTCAAGACATCCGGGACAGAGATAACTGCCGTAGCTTGCACGGGACAGCCAGCCGATATAGGGATGCTCGCCGCAGGCGGGGCAAGGGCCGTAAAGAACCTTTGGCAGCTTCATTTTACCTATACGGCCAACGGAGTCGACGCGCGGGATAAAATGACCGTCAAAATCAGTGCTGAAATGCGCTTTTGCGGCAGAAACCGTTTGTGCATCGGGGGTGCAGGGAACAGAAAGAGGAAGCGGGGATTGCTGTAAGCGCTGTGCAAGCCAGAGATACGCCGCTGTTGCCGTCGCATTGCCGTACAAAATGCGGTTTGCGGGCAGTTTGCCGCGGCGAATGGGATATTCCAATCCCGAAAACCCAAGTTCGCCGTGGATCATGGCGGATTCCGAAAGGGACAGAAGATGAACCAGGGCACGGCGCAGACGGCTTGCGTCTTCGTGATCGGGCGCTTTGTCTAAGAGATCCAGAAAGAAAAGACAAATGGCAGGATAGTGCGCTTTTTCGTTCTCGGTTTCTTCGCTTGCCGAAAAACGATCCGTCGGGGACATATAAAGCGGTAAATAGCCGCGTGTTTCCCGGTGGGACAGCAGAAAACAGGCAAGTTCTGCCGCTTCTTCGGTTTTGCCGATGTGCAACAGTGCTTGACCGATCAGCGGAAGATCGGCAAGCAGGCAACACATTTCGCCGTGCCCGGAAAGCACCCCGCCTGTGCTTGCGGTAAGGCAGGTCAGTATATCTGCCATCATTTCGGCATTGCGGTTCAAAGTCAGGGGCGTTTGGTATCGCTTGCGCGCATTTTGATAGAACAAACTTTCGGTAATGACAGGGGCCCTCAGAAGACGAATGGACTGCGCAAGGTGCTTTGGCTGTTCTTTAGGGGATGATGCATCGAACAGCAGTGCACTGCGGCCGGGAGACAGCAGGATCGCCCTGCCGTCGTTTGAGAATTTTCCCTGCCCCACAATGGTGATCATGAGACGGCATTCTTTACTGCTGCAAGTGCCGTCGGGGGTGGGCGTTCCCACGGGGATGCGGAGCATAACGCAGGGAAGATTGTTGTGGTCAACGGTTATTTCGGGAAACTGATAGATATGGCAATAGGGCGGGATATGCAATTGATAGGTAAGGGAGTCGGTGGTTTCAGTATAGCGGACAAAGCAACCGTCATAACTGAAATCCAAAAGCGATACTCTGCCGTCAAAGGTGGATAATAAGGGTGTTTCGCCCAAACAGGTGCCGCTTTTGTATTTTGCGGGCAGAGACAGTCCGGTGGAAAGGGAGAGAAAAGATGGCATACCGTACAGGGAAAGACTTTGTATGCTTTGTTTGTCCATAAGGCAGAGCAGCTTGCCGTCGCCAATACAGTTCATGCCATTCACCAATGAAAGCCGGTGGGTTCGCCGTCTGCGCGCAAATCGGGAAATCCCTGCTGGCGCAGTGCTTCATAGACAGCAATGGCGGCGCAGTTGGAAAGGTTCAGCGAGCGCAGGGTGTCCCGCATGGGAATGCGCACGCAGTTCTGCCCGTTTTCCTGCAAAAGCCATTCGGGAAGCCCTGCTGTTTCTTTTCCGAAAACAAGGAAACACTCTGCGGGATAGACAGCTTCTGTATACATACGGGGTGCTTTGGTGGTGAAAAAGAACAAAGGATCGTTTTCGTGCAGTTTTAAAAATTCTTCCAAATTTTCGTAGTAGCGGATATCCAATTTGTCCCAGTAGTCCAGACCTGCTCGCTTGAGCTTGGCGTTGTCAACGGTGAAACCGAGGGGCTTGACCAAATGCAGTGTGGCACCTGTAGCGGCGCAGGTGCGGGCAATATTGCCGGTATTTTGCGGAATTTCGGGTTCTACCAAAACGATATGTATATGTGACATGGTGTTTTCCTCATGATTTGATAAAATAGTGGTTTTATTATAACATCCTCATAAAAAAATTTCAATACTTCCCGGTTTATTTCCAAAAAAGTATGGAAATTTTCGTTAAAATCATGTATAATAATTTCTGTATATACCGATGTAACAGGAGTAATAATCAAATGAGTCTTTTAGATAAAATTTTTGGAACTGAAAGTGAACGCAAGCTGAAAAAGATCATGCCGCTGGTGGAGGCCATTGAAGCCAAAGCTGAAAAATATGCTGCCATGAGCGACGATGAACTGCGTGCACAGACATCTGTGCTGAAGAACAGATTAAAGCAGGGCGAGAGCCTTGACGATATTTTGCCCGATGCCTTTGCCACGGTCAGAGAAGCCGACTGGCGTGTGCTTTCCAAGCGCCCCTTCCGTGTACAGCTCATGGGCGGTATCATTCTGCATCAGGGCAACATTGCCGAAATGAAGACCGGTGAAGGTAAGACCCTTGTGGCAACCCTGCCCGCATATCTGAACGCACTGACCGGAGAAGGCGTGCACATTGTAACCGTCAACGAATACCTTGCCCGCATGGGTTATGAAGAAATGGGCAGAGTATACGGATTTTTGGGATTGACCACCGGTATGATCTGCCACGGACAGACCAAAAAGGAAAAGCGCGCCGCCTATAACTGCGATATTGTTTACGGAACCAACAATGAATTCGGTTTCGACTATCTGCGCGACAACATGGTGATCTATAAGGAAAACCTGGTTCAGCGCAAATTTGCCTATGCCATCGTGGACGAGGTGGACTCCATTCTCATTGACGAGGCAAGAACGCCGCTTATCATTTCGGGTCAGGGTGAAAAGTCCACCGCATTATATGACCGCACAAATGCGTTGGTGCGCAGTATGCGTTGCCACCGCATCAAGGAAATGGATACCAAGGAACTGCCCGATACCGTGGATGCCGACTATATCGTGGACGAAAAGGCAAAAACAGCGGTGCTGACCGCTTCGGGGATGAAAAAAGCCGAGCAGTTTTTTGAAATTGAGAATCTTTCGGATGCAGAAAACTCCACCATTTCTCACCATGTTAACCAAGCCATCCGTGCTTTCGGTGTCATGAAGCGGGATGTGGACTATGTGGTAAAGGATGGCGAAGTTTTGATCGTAGACTCCTTCACCGGACGTATTATGCCCGGCAGACGCTATTCCAACGGTCTGCACCAGGCAATTGAAGCCAAAGAGGGCGTGGAGGTCGAGAAGGAAACCAAAACGCTGGCAACCATCACATTCCAGAACTTCTTCCGTATGTATGCTAAACTGGCGGGCATGACCGGTACGGCGCTGACCGAAAAGGATGAATTTGAGCAGATCTACAATCTGGGCGTAGTGGAGATTCCCACTAATAAGCCCATGATCCGTTTAGATCACAACGATTTGGTGTATAAGAACATTCGCGGAAAATACCAAGCGATCATTAAGCAGATCGAAACCTGCCATCAAAAGGGACAGCCTGTACTGGTAGGTACGGTATCTGTGGATAAATCCGAAGAACTGTCTGCCATGCTGCGCCGCCGCGGTATCCAGCACACGGTTTTGAATGCCAAGCACCATGAAAAGGAAGCCGAGATCGTGGCAATGGCGGGCAAGCTGGGCAAGGTAACCATTTCCACCAACATGGCAGGACGCGGTACCGACATTATGTTGGGCGGTAACCCCGAATTCCTTGCCAAGCAGGAAATGCGCAAAATGGAATACGAGGAAGAGATCATCGGTTTGGCGGTGGGCTCGTCGCAGAGCGTTTCCGAAGAGGTGCTCGCGGCAAGAGAAGTATATAAAAAACTGTTTGAAAAGTATAAAGAAGAGATCAGACCCGAATATGAAGAGGTCTGCCGTGTGGGCGGACTGTTCATCATCGGTACCGAACGGCATGAAAGCCGCCGTATCGACAATCAGTTAAGAGGCCGTTCAGGACGTCAGGGCGACCCCGGTGAATCAAGATTCTTCCTTTCGCTGGAAGATGATCTGATGCGGCTGTTTGGTTCGGAAAGAGTGGCTTCCGTGGTTGACCGTTTGGGGCTTCCCGACACCGAGGCAATTGATGCTAAGATACTCTCAGGTTCTATAGAAAGCGCTCAAAAGCGTTTGGAATCCGAAAACTTCGGCAGACGCCGCAATGTATTGAATTATGACGACGTCATGAACCAACAGCGTAATCTGATCTATAAGCAGCGCCGTGAGGTTTTGGACGGTAAGGATCTGCATGATCAGATCGGAAATTGGATCTCGCAGTCTATTGATATGGCGGCAGGCCAGTATTTGGCAGGAGAGCCTTCGGAATGGGATCTGGAAGGACTGAAACAGCATTATTACGGTCTGATCTTCAAGGATGAGGATCTGAACTTTACGCCCGAAGAGCTGGAAGCACAGAGCGCCGAGGAAATTACTGCTGAAATGCATAGACGCGCAAATGAACTATATGCGAGTAAGGATATCCTTTTTGAGCCCGAACAGATGCGCGAGATCGAGCGCGTGATCCTATTGAGAAATGTAGATGCCAAGTGGATGGATCATTTGGATGCCATGGACGATCTGCGGGGCAGTGTGGGACTCAATGCCTATGCCAACCGTTCTCCTTTGGTGGAATACCGACTGGTGGGCGGCGATATGTTTGACGAAATGGTGGCAAATATCCGCGAAGATACTATTCGCGGCATTCTGTCGGTATCCCCCAGGCAGGAAGTGAAGCGCGAAACGGTTGCTAAGGTCACTTCGGAAGGCGTGCAGGGCGGCGCGCAAGGCGGCGGTAAAGCGCCTGTCAAGCAGGCACCCGTGCGCCGCGCGCAGAAGATCGGCAGAAACGATCCTTGTCCCTGCGGAAGCGGTAAGAAGTACAAGAAGTGTTGCGGTATGGCATCTGCCGAAGACGATGATTGACAGGTGATGTATGGGATTCGGACTGATATCATTGGGATGGCTGTTCTTTGCGGACATCCCTTGGAAAATTGACCTTTTGGCGGATTTTATCGGCTGTTATCTGATTATAGCGGGCTGTAGACGGTTGAAGCCGTACAGTGCGCATTTTGAAAGTGCTGTAAAATGGTTCGGTGTTTTGCTGGTACCGTCGGTTGCCATTACCGTTTTAGAGATCGTCTACGCATTGATGGAGAAGCAGCAGCTTTCGCAGTATCTGCTTCATTTAGAGATCGCGCATACCCTTATTTTTACACTCTCGCTGCATTTTTTGCTGATGGGACTGATTCAGATCTCAACCGATGTGGGCAGAGGGAAGATTGCCCGTAAATGCCGCCGCAATTTGGGAATTACGGCGGTGGCGATTCTCTTCTATGTTTTGACAAGACTGCTTGCCAATATGGAGTTTGCCAATAAGACTGTGACAAACACCATCGGTATTTCCTGGCTGATTGCCAATGTGCTGTGGTACTGGATGTTGGTGCTTCATTTTATTCAGATCTTCTCTTGCTACATGTGGATCTGCTATGAAGGGGACGAGGATATGCCCATCAAAGAAAGCGCATTTAAAACCAATCCGTATGCGCGTTTTGAAAAGAAAAAAGCCGACCGTGAGGCGGCAAAAGAGTCTTTACAGACTCCCAAAAAGAAAAAGAAGAAAAAATGAGGTGAGCGGATGCGGATCGGATATATTTTGGCGGGGCTGTTCTTCTTTATCAACCCCAATATTTTGGTAGTGGACTTCCTGCCGGATTTTATCGGTGTTATTCTGCTTTTATACGGTTTAAATCACGCTTTTGAAATTGATGAGCGGATGGCGGCTGCAAGGAAGAGCTTATATATGCTGTTGTTTGTGGCACTGGGCAGATTTTTATGCACTTTCCTGGTGCCCATCATCGATCCCTCGGAATACACGTGGTTTTTGGTGTTTGCCTTCTGTTTTGGGCTGTCGGAAGCATACTTGTTTTGCAGATCCATGTATATGCTTGACAGCGGCTTGACTTATTTGTCCCTGCGAAGCGACAGCCGTGAGATCTATCGAAGCACGGGGGGAACCGCGCTTGGTATGACCATTATTTTTACAGTGGTAAAAAACGTTTTTGCCATATTTCCGGCGCTTACCTATTTGGTCACCGATTACGGCGAAGTGACAGAGGCGCAGACCAACTGGACTTTTGTGATGTGGATGCTGATGGCGATCAATGTGCTGTTGGTAACGGTATACGGTATATTGTGGTATATTCGGATGCGCCGTTTTTGGAAGCCCTTAAAGGAAAGCAAGTTTCTTTCCCGGGTGGAAGAGCGGTATGCCACTGAGTATCTTGCCAACCGCCCGTTGACGGTATACCGCGATCTCAAGCGGATCTCCCTTTTGCTTGGACTGGCATTCTTATTTGCAGTTCCCGTTCGTATGGACGGTATTGATATTCTGCCGGATATTGCGGCAGGTGTACTGATGATATTTGCCGCACGCTTTTTAAAGCGGATGTATCCGGGCGCAGCCGAAAAAACAGTGCTGCTGTCATCACTGTATACGGTTGTGGCAACGGTGGAATGGGGATTGATGGTTTGGTTCAGCATGACCAATTTTGGTCCTGAACTCATTGAACAGCAGGTGGTATTCTCTGATTGGATGGGATACAAGGTGTTCCGTGAAATGGATCTGTTTATGGTTTTTGCGGTTTACTGTGTGCTGGCGGCGTTGAAACTGGGCATTCTGGGCACGGTTGTTATTTCGATGCGGCGTGCGTTAAAGCGAATGATCGTTGAACATACCGGTTCGATCACCGAAGTAGGGCAGAGTACGGAAAAGACAGCCAAAATACGCAAAACACTGAATGAGCTTTTGAGAGCAGTTTTATATTTTATTGTTTTTGCGGTTTTGTTTTCGGTGTTGACCACGGTACTGTTTTTGTGGTTCCCCATTCTGCAGACCTTTGACTTGTTTGTATGGGCGGCGTATGCCATATTGATGCATAGTTTTACCGAAAAGTTATTGACAAGTATAGACGATCGATATTATTACGATACGTGAGAGGTATTCAGAAGTGACATCAAACGATACCATTGCCGCCATCTCCACACCCTATGGCAGGGGCGGTATTGCGGTGATCCGCATTTCGGGAGAAGACGCGATTACAATAGCGGATGCGGTATTTTTGCCGGCATCCGGCAGAAAACTAAATGAATACAACGGCGGCAGAGCTGTTTACGGAAAGATTTTGGTGGACGGTAAGGAATTTGATACCGGCATTGCCACTGTGTTTCATGCGCCCCATTCCTATACAGGGGAGAATACAGTGGAAATTTCCTGCCATGGAGGGCTTTTGCTGACTGAAAAGGTGCTGGCATCGGTGCTTTCGGCGGGCGCCAAGCAGGCGGGCGCGGGTGAATTTACCAAGCGCGCTTTCCTTGCGGGAAAATTAGGGTTGACCGAAGCGGAGGCTGTGATCTCGCTGATCGAAGCGGAGGGCGAGGAACAGCTAAAACTGGCATCGGCTGAGGCAAAAGGCGTTTTGGGCAGAGAAATTGAACGCATCCATGATGCCCTCACTGCCCTGATTGCCGCTACTTATGTACAGATCGACTATCCCGACGAGGATCTTTCGGGGCTGACCAACGATGCATTTTTGAAAGACCTTGATAAAATTTTAGCGGATCTTGTCAAATTGAGGGACAGCTACCGCACGGGTCATGCTGTGGCAGAGGGTATTACGACGGTTATTTTGGGAAAACCCAATACCGGGAAATCCTCCCTGCTCAATGCACTGGCAGGCTTTGACCGTGCCATTGTTTCGCCCATTGCGGGTACCACCCGCGACACGGTGGAACAGAAAATTCAGGTCGGTAAGGTGCGGCTGACGGTGCACGACACTGCCGGGGTGCATGAAACCGACGATATTGTGGAAAAAATGGGCGTGGAACGCTCGCTGAAACTTGCCGAAAAGGCGGAGTTGATCCTGTTTGTGCTGGACGGTTCCAAAGAACCAAACAGCGAGGACACAGCACTGCTTTCCCGTCTTGTGAATTGGCATTGTCCTGTGATCTGCGTATGCAATAAATCGGACTGCGCTGTTATGATACCCCAAGATCTGATCAAACCCTTTGAAAACCGCGTGGAGATCTCCGCGCTGACAGGACAGGGATTGGATACACTGCAAAAAATGATCGAAAGATTGTTTGTGGAAGGCGTGATCGATTATGATCACACCCCTATACTGACAGGTGCTCATCGGCATGCAATGATCGCTCGTGCTATTGAACTATTGCAAACTGCCATGCTGGCTGTGCAGAATGGATTGACCCCCGATATGGCGGCGCTGGACTTGGAAATGGCGGCAGGGGAACTGGGCAGACTGGATGGAAGAGGCGTCAGCGAAGAGGTGGTTGACAGCATTTTCTCACGTTTTTGCGTGGGAAAATAAAAGGCACAGACAAAGCCTGTGCACTTCCATTTATTTTAATGATTGGATTTGCCTCCGGCGGAGGATGATTTGCCGGGCATGAGCAAAACGATGAGAAGGATGACAATGGCAGCGATAATGAGAGCGATCACAATGGTCCAGATGGTTGTGTTGCGTGTTTCCTTCTCGCTATCCATGTCGCCCGATTCGCCGCCGTCTTCGGTGCCTGCGTTGCCATTACCGTTAGTGGTGCCATTACCGTTACCGTTGGTATTGCCGTCAGTGGTGCCGTTACCGTTACCGTTGGTATTGTTATCTTCTCTGTTGTCTTCATTTTCATCGCCGATAACGCCGTCGGTATCTCCGGTGGCTCCGTCGTCGGTTACGCCGTCCTCGGCGTTGTTGCCATCGTTTGCTTCATCATCTCTGTGATTTTTGTCGGTGGCATCCTCAATGGCATCTCCCGCATCCTGTGCGGCGTCTCCTATGCCGTCCACGGCATCTGTGATGGCATTGCCCGCATTGTCTGCGGCACTTTTGAAGTCTCTTTTGGCATCGGCATAAATATGGAAAGTCAAAAGAGAAAAGAGAAGTACTGCCAGCAGCAGGGAAGCTGGTTTTTTGAATTTGAAATTATACATTTGAATCATATCCTTTCGGCAATTTTTGTATTGCGAATTTAGTATTTTCGATTGGCAGTATGAATATGCCTGCCAAAACAACCCAATTAAAGAAAGAAGTTTATGGAAACCAAAAGATTTACCAAAAATGACCAAGGATTTGTTTGTCAAAACTGCAATAAAGAGGTTTTGCCCTTGGGATATACTTCCCGAAACCATTGTCCGTTTTGCCTATGCTCCCTGCATGTGGATGAATTGCCGGGGGACCGCGCCAATGCTTGCCGCGGTATCATGGACGCAGTAAAGGTGGAGACAGATCCTAAAAAAGGATATATTATCCTGCACCGTTGCCGAAAGTGCGGGCAGATCCGCCGCAACAAGGCGGCACACGAAGCTAAAATGCAACCTGATAACATCCGTATGCTCATTGCACTCACTGCCGGGCAGATCGGTTAAGATAAAAGCGTAAAGAAGGAGAGAATGATAATGGAAGAAAATGTGAAACAACGAGGAGGTATCTCTGTTGAAACCTCTCATATATTTCCTGTAATCAAAAAATGGCTGTATTCCGAAAAAGAGATCTTTTTAAGAGAATTGGTTTCCAATGCCTGTGATGCCGTTACTAAACTGAAGCGTTTGGGCTCTCTTGGAGAAATTGAAGAGGACAGCACAGATTACCGTGTGGATGTAACACTTGACCCCGCAGAAAAGACATTGACGGTTTCGGACAACGGAATCGGCATGACTGAGGATGAGGTTAAGAAATATATTTGTCAAATTGCACTATCCGGTGCGCTGGATTTCGTTGAAAAATACGAAGGCGGTGACGATAAAAACGGTATCATCGGACATTTCGGTCTGGGCTTTTATTCCGCTTTCATGGTGGCAGATCAGGTAAAGGTGATAACGCGCGGATTTCGTAGCGGGGAAACGGTCACATGGCAATGCGATGAAAACGGTGACTATGCTTTTATTGAAAGCGAAAGCGAGAGAGAACGCGGAACCGATATTATTTTGTATCTGGGCAAGGAAGGGCAAGAATATCTGTCCTCAGCAAAAATCAAGGAAGTGCTTGAAAAGTACTGTTCTTTTATGCCCATTCCCATTTATTTTACCGATTTTGGGGCAGAAAAGAAAGAGGATGGGGAGGAAACGCCTATCAATGACGTCAATCCTCTTTGGCAAAAAAATCCTTCGGAAGCCACCGAAGAAGAATACAAAGATTTTTATACCAAGGTATTCCGTGACTATCGGGAACCGCTGTTTCAGATCCATATCAATGCGGATTATCCTCTGAACTTTAAAGGGATCTTGTATTTTCCAAAGATCGCAAGCGAATACGACAGCTTGGAGGGGCAGGTAAAACTGTACTACAATCAGGTATTTGTGGCGGACAACATCAAAGAAGTAATTCCCGAATACCTTTTAATGCTGCGCGGTGTGCTGGATTGTCCCGAGCTGCCGCTGAATGTATCCCGCAGTTATCTGCAAAACAGCGGATATGTTGCTAAAATATCCGCACATATTATCAAGAAGGTTGCCGATAAGCTGAACGGCATGTATCGAAATGACCGTGAAAACTATGAAAAGCTTTGGAGAGACTTGAAAATATTTGTGGAATACGGATCGCTGAGAGATCGTAAATTCCATGACAGAATCAAGGGCGCGGTTATTTTTGAAAAAACCGACGGAACATTTTTGACAATTGACGAATACAAAGAAGCGGTTGGCGAGCGTACCGATAAAAAATGCTATTATGCCACCGACCCTGTAACCCAAGCGCAATATATTTCGATGTTTGAAAACGCAGATATTCCTGTACTGCTGTTGGATAAAGTGGTGGATACGCAGTATATTTCCCTGCTTGAACAAGAGGATGAATGGAAATTCCTGCGCATTGATGCGGATGTGGCAAAGGCACTGAGGGAAGGAGAAAATGCTGACCAAGAAGATGCCTTGCTTGAGAATATATTCCGCTCGGCAAGCGGGGATGAACAGCTTGCTTTGCGTGTGACTGCTCTCAAAGATCCCACTGTACCCGCTGTGTTGAATTGCAGTGAAGAACAGCGCCGCATGAGTGATATGATGAAAATGTACGGTATGCAGGGCGGTATGCCAAACGAAACTACGCTGATTTTGAACCGTCAGAACACGCTGGTTTCCAAGCTGATCGCCTCGGATGATGAAGATGCCAAAAAGCGGGTGGCGGGTCAGATCTATATGTTGGCTCTGCTTTCACAGCGTCAGTTGACTGCCCAAGAACTCAAGCGTTTTCTGGCAGACAGCTATGCAGGGCTGGAAAAGGAACTGTAAAACTGTATGATGAATTATGAGCATGCGCTAAAAATAGTGGCGGAAAATGTTGCCTACCTTCAAAAAAAGCAGGATGTTTTGGATCCGCTTGGCCGCGGGCAGACCGAAGAGCTTGCTTATCTGATGGCGCAGATCACCGAGGATCCGGAAGACAGGGAGGAATTGCACCGCATTTGGAGCGAAGCATTGAGTGTGGTCAATGGCAGAATGGATCCGGCGGAACTTGCCAAAAGTTATTATGCTGCCTTAAAGCCGAAACGGCGGGAAAGACAGAATGCAGGCGATGTGACAAGTATCTGTTACCTGCGCAATCGGGGCAGTGACGGTGCCTTTGACCATTTTACGTTGCATTTGCCAAAGGTACGCGCTATATATGCGTCCGGGCATGAAGAGGCGCTTGAAAATTGTTATGATGAATACAGCGATGCTTGTATTCTGCCGTTTTCCGATCCCGAGCGCGGACTGCATACAGGTTTTCGCAGTATGATCGCTCGGTACGGACTCAAGATTCAAAGCATGGTGCGCGTAGAAAACCGCGAAGGAACAGCGCTGGATCTGGTATTGCTGCGCAGAGAGGTGGCAATCCCTGCACAGACCTGCTATTTGGCGGTAACACTGCCGCTTTCGGATGGCACGTCTCTTGCCGAACCTTTGCGGGCGGCGGGCTGTTACGGACTATGTTCCGACTGCATTATGCGCCTGCCGGAGCTGTATGCATCTGCTGACAGTTACGATCTGCATTTTTACGGAAAATCGGAAGCGATTGAACAGTATTTATTCTATTTGGCACTGACCCATCCCCGATACGATTTGTTGGGGATCTATCAAAAGGAAAGAGAGAATATATAAAATGACTTATTTATACAAGAATCAAGGGACCTGTTCCTCTCACATCAAAATCGAAGTGGACGGGGACCGACTGATCTCGGCTGAGTACTACGGCGGTTGTAATGGCAATACCAAGGGAATTGCCGCACTGGTTTCGGGAATGCCGATTGCCGAAGTGATCGATCGGCTGGAAGGTATTCGCTGCGGATTTAAGGCAACCTCTTGTCCCGATCAGCTCGCAAAAGCACTTACATTGATCCAAAATGGGGAGAGTTCCCCTTCACTTAAAAATATCACTGAGGAGGAAGCATAACATGGACTACATGAAAGAATTTGAACGCTGGTGTAAACTGGCAGACAGCGAAACGGTGGCGGAACTCACTGCGAAGGCAGACGATGCCGAGTGGATCCGTTACTATTTCCAAGGCCCCCTTGCATTCGGAACCGCAGGACTGCGCGGCACAATGAACGCAGGTACCTTTGCCATGAACCGTTATACGGTGGCACAGGCAACTCAAGGATTGGCTGATCTGATTAACCGTGAAGCAGGAAATGCCGCACGCGGCGTTTTGATCGGTTATGACAGCCGTAACAACTCCCCTGAATTTGCCCGCATTACTGCCTCTGTTTTGGCGGCAAACGGTATCAAGGTATATTTGTATGACGAACTGCGCCCTACCCCCATGGTATCTTTCGGTCTTCGCCATTTGGGCTGTATTGCCGGTGTTAACATCACCGCATCCCACAACCCCAAGGAATACAACGGATATAAGGTATACTGGGAAGACGGCGCGCAGATCTCTTTGGAGCAGGCAATTGTTGTTTCGGACTCTATCAATGCTACCGATATTTTCGAGGGCGTGAAGAGCTGCGATTATGAAGCGGCACTTGACGAAGGCAAGATCGTGATTGTGGGTCCCAAACTGGATGAAGTATATCTGGAAAACGTAATGGCACAGCAGGTAGATCCCAAGGCGATTGCCCGCACTGCCGATGATCTAAAGGTGGTTTATACGCCTTTCCATGGCGCAGGCTACCGTTTGGTACCCGAAGTTTTGAAAAGAGCGGGATTGAAGTATTTGTATCCTGTTCCTGAACAGGCTACTCCCGACGGAAATTTCCCCACCGTAAAGAGTCCCAACCCCGAAAACCCCGAAGGCTTTGCATTGGGTATTGAACTGGCGGAAAAGATCAAGAGCGATCTGATCGTGGGAACCGACCCCGATGCTGACCGTGTGGGCGTGATGGCGCGCGGCAAGGACGGCAAGTTTGTGACTATTACCGGAAACCAGATGGGTGCGCTTCTGCTGGATTATATCCTCACCGCACACACCGAAAACGGCACCATGCCCCCCGAACCTTTTGCGGTCAAGACCATTGTAACCACCGAGCTTGCAGCCGCTATCTGCCGCAAATTTGATGTAAAACTGCACAATGTGCTGACCGGCTTTAAGTTTATCGGGGAAGTAATTTATCAGAGCGAGGTCTCCGGTCACGGAAGCTATATTCTCGGCTTTGAGGAAAGCTACGGTTACCTCAAGGGAACCTATGCCCGCGACAAGGACGCTGTTGTGGCAACTCTCTTGATCATTGAAATGGCTTCTTACTACCGCAAGAAGAACATGACCCTCATCGATGCGTTGGAATCTGTATTTGAACGCTACGGCTTCTATGTGGAAAAGACCGTAAACGTAACCATGGCAGGTCTTGACGGCACCGAACGCATGGCAAAGCTGATGGCAAAGCTGCGCGAAAATACTCCCAAAACTGTGGGCGGACTGCCTGTTGTGGCTGTTCGTGACTACAAGGAAGGCACCATTACCGCCGCGAACGGCAGTGTTACTCCTACAGGTCTTCCCAAGTCCAATGTTCTTTGCTTCGATTTGGAAGGCGGTAATACCGTTGTGGTACGTCCTTCGGGTACCGAGCCCAAGATCAAATTCTATCTGCTCTGCCGCGGAGAAAACGAAGCGGAGGCAAAAGCAATTCTCGCCGCCTGCGAAAAGGAAAGCGCATCCTGGCAATAATTTTACGTGTTTTATTTGCGCACCCCGCATAAAAATGCGGGGTGCCAAGTGACGTAGTTTCGATTTTACTATTTGGAGATATATATGAGTTTATTTGCAATACCGGAAAACTATCGATCCTTGTTGGATGTGCGTCAGACTCAAAACGCCATTAAGAAGGTAAAGGATTTTTTTGAAAGAGATCTTGCGATCCAGCTCAATCTGGTGCGTGTTTCCGCCCCCCTGTTTGTTACCACCGACAGCGGCTTAAATGACACCTTAAGCGGTGTGGAACGTCCTGTTTCCTTTGATATCAGAGGGGACAAAAAAGAAGTGCAGGTGGTGCAGTCGCTTGCTAAGTGGAAGCGTTATGCCCTGGGGCAGTACGGCTTTGCAGTGGGAGAAGGGCTGTATACCGACATGAGTGCCATTCGCAGAGACGAGGATACCGATAATATCCATTCGATTTATGTGGACCAGTGGGACTGGGAAAGAGTACTGAGAAAAGAAGACCGCAACGAAGAGACCTTAAAAGAAATGGTGCGCCATTGCTACCGTGCATTGCGGCATACCGAGGACTATATTGCCCGTGAGTACGTTTTTGCGCAGAAATTCCTGCCCGAGGATATTTATTTTATTACCTCGCAGGAATTGGAAGACCGCTATCCCGATTTGAACGCTAAGCAAAGAGAATATACCATTGCCAAAGAACACGGTGCGGTATTTATTTCTCAGATCGGCGGCAAGCTTCGTTCCGGCAAAAAACACGACGGACGTGCGCCTGACTATGATGACTGGTCGCTCAATGGCGATATTATTGTATATTATCCCGTATTGGATATGGCGCTGGAGCTTTCTTCCATGGGTATTCGCGTGGATGAAGAAGCCCTTGCAAGACAGCTTGCAGAAGCAGGATGCCCCGAGCGTGCAGAACTGCCCTTTCAGAAGGCGCTGCTGAACGGCGAACTGCCCTACACGGTGGGCGGCGGTATCGGTCAATCCCGTATTTGTATGTTTTTCCTGCGCAAGGCTCATATCGGTGAGGTGCAGTCTTCTGTTTGGTTGGAAGAAGACCGCAAGGCACTTGCCGAAAAGGGAATTCATTTGCTGTAAAAAACAAAATGCTGTTGCCAAACGGTAACAGCATTTATTATAAGGATGACGTGAAAGATTGATTTTGGGCAACTGTAGCTTATCGATTCACGCTCCGAATTTTCAGGAAATACGCCTGCGTTTTTCCCAAACGGGTCCCGTCCCGTTTTTGCCGCAAAGCGGCACGAAAATTTAATAGCACTATTGGTTCTGCCGCTATGCGTCAGAATGGAGACTATAATGATGAGTGAAAAATTGTTTGAAAAAGAATTGTCCCGCGAATATGTTTTTAAGGGCAGAATTTTTGATGCCGCCCTTTGCCGCGCCGAGCTTCCCGACGGCAGCAAGGTGTCAAGAGAAGTGATCTGCCATTCGGGCGGTGTATGTGTACTGCCGCTGGATGCGGATGGTATGGTTACGATGGTGCGCCAATTCCGTTACGGTGTGCAGGATGTTACCCTGGAGATTCCCGCAGGAAAGCTGGAAAAGGGGGAAGATCCGCTGGAGGCTGCCATTCGAGAGCTGTCCGAAGAAACGGGCTACAGTGCCGATGAGATCATTCCTTTGCATATTGACTATTCCTCTCCCGCCATTCTTTCCGAGATCATTTATATCTATCTGGCAAGAGGCTTGCATGGCGGCAAGGCACATTTAGATGAAGGCGAATTCTTATCTGTTGAGCGTTATCACATTTCCGAGCTTGCTGAAATGGTCATGCAAGGAAAGATCACCGACGGAAAGACCCAAATTGCCATTCTCAAAACGGCAAGGATCCTTGGAATTTAAGAATCCCAAAAGGCAAAAAGCAACCTATATTTTGAGGTGTTTAAAACTTTTGAAAATTGTTTGATCATTGAGAAAATGATGTTCCGATGTTTTTTCGGTTTTGCGCAATTTTGGGAAAACAGTTGACAAAAATTGTTTTTTGCTGTATAATATAAAAAAGGCAGGCTGCCGTATCGCAACTACGACAGCCCTGCACAGAAGCGAACAGGGCACTCCTATACAATCGGATAACCGACACCCATTAGATAGTATAACACATCTTTTGCGTTTTTTCAAGAGGTTTCCGAGAATAGGATTTTTCGCGATGGAATTTTTTCCTCTCTCCGTGTCGGTCGCTTCGGATCGGGCACGGATTTTTTGTTTCCGTACCGCAACGCTTGAGTTCTCTTTGGGAGCAAAAGCCGTCTCGGCTATCGGTGTCGCAACCACCGATGACCGCAGGATAAACAGGGTATTCCACATGAAAAAGCCAACAACCGTCCACCGATTGGGCAGATGGCGGTTTGCGGTCATGGATTGCAGTGATGTGAGACGTGTGTGGGGATTATCCTCCACACGGTTTTTGTTTCGGGAGAGCTTGTTGTCTGCCGCTCCGTGTGCTATGACACACGGAGTATCGGCAATACAACTGCTCTCCTTATTTACATATATTGGAGGCAATATGTCACTGAATGTTCACTGCATTTATGAAGCAAACTATGCTGACCCAAAGCCGCCTGCGGATATGGAAGGCTGTTTTCAATCTGTCAAGGCAAATTCCGAAAAAGCAGTGGTTTTTTACCGTCTTGCTGTTTTCTGCAATCAATATGTAAAGGATCTGAAGGGCAACATTTCGGTTCAGATCACAAAGGGTTCTTTTCCCATGGAAGGGCATATCCATATGATTCTGCCGATGTTTATATTTACTTCTCTTGATCTCTCATTGTTAAGGCAGATTGTGTCAAGCGGAGAAAATACGGTAAGCATCATGCCAATCGAAGATGAAGCCGGCATTCGTTTTTCCATCCATGTGCCGCTTTCGGAAGACATAACCGGCTTTGAACGGATCGTGAGAGATTATATGGAACCGTAAAAAAGGCTTTCCCCTCAAAAGCAAGAGGGAAAAGCCTTTTTATTATCCGTGATACAATTTGTACACTTGATATTTCGGTTCGCAGGTAACATTGATACCCAACTTTTTGTATATTTTTTCATCCACGGAGGAGGGGATGACGGTGAAGTGTGCGTCGCATCCTTTGAGGTTTTTAACCTGTGCCAGCGCGGCGGCGGCAGAGGGGTTGGTGACCGAACTGATGGACAGCGCGATCATTACTTCATCGGAATGCAGTCTGGGATTGCGGTTGCGCAGATGCTCGATCTTTAATTGGCAAATAGGCTCCAGCGTTTGCGGGCTGATCAGTTCCTGATGCTTGGGAATGCCAGCAAGGGACTTGAGGGCATTGAGAAGAAGCGCAGCGCAGGGACCAAGCAGAGAACTGGTCTTTCCGGTGACCACTTTTCCGTTTGGCAATACCATGGCACCCGCAGGGGCTTCGGTGGCTTCGGCTTTGGCACGGGCAATTTCAATGGCGGGGCAAAGCTCGTCGGTGACGCCCAATTGCTGCATTAACAGTTCCAATTTGCTTTTTTGGTTTTCGGCAGGTTCACCTTGACGAATTGCCACTTGTGCGTGATAATATCGGCGCAGGATCTCGCGGCAGGATGCCTCACGGGCAACTGCATCATCATAGATGCAAAATCCCGCCATGTTGACCCCCATATCGGTGGGTGATTTATAGGGAGATTGCCCTAAGATCTTTTCCATCATGGCTTTCAGCACGGGGAAGATCTCCACATCGCGGTTATAATTTACCGCTGTTTCGCCGTATGCTTCCAGATGGAAGGGATCCAGCATATTCATGTCGTCAAGATCCGCAGTGGCGGCTTCGTATGCCATGTTGACCGGATGCCGAAGCGGCAGATTCCAGATGGGGAAGGTTTCAAATTTGGCGTATCCTGCCCGTACACCGTGTTTGTGTTCATGGTAGAGCTGGGAGAGACAGACAGCCATTTTCCCGCTTCCGGGGCCGGGCGCTGTGACCAGAACCAACGGACGGGAGGTTTCTATGTATTGATTTTTGCCGTAGCCTTCGTCGCTGACGATTTTTTTGATATCTGAGGGATAACCGTCAATGGGGTAGTGGAGATAACTCTTGATGCCCAGGCGTTGCAGGCGGCGAATAAAGGCATCAGCGCCGGGTTGACCGGTATAGCAGGTGATGCAAACGCTACCCACAAGAAAACCAAGCCTGCCAAAAGCGTCGGTCAAACGCAGAACATCATCGTCATAGGTAATGCCTAAGTCGCCGCGCTTTTTGCTTTTCTCTATGTCGCCTGCGTTGATAACGATCACGATCTCAATTTCATTTTTGAGCTGCTCAAACATACGGATCTTGCTATCCGGTTCAAAGCCCGGGAGCACACGGCTGGCATGATAATCATCGAATAACTTGCCGCCCAGTTCCAGATATAGCTTACCGCCAAACTGTCCGATTCGTTTCCGAATGCAGTCGGATTGCAAGCTGAGATATTTTTGGTTATCAAAGCCTTTTTGCATAGTGTCACCCTCTTTTCGCTGTTTGAAAATCTTTTATCATTATATCATTTTTGATTCTTAAAATCAATACACTTTGTTAAAAAAATAAAAGAGACTGTTGTTGTTTTGCAACAGTCTCTTGGGTTGCTATATTGGGAAAACAAACCTTCGGCTTTGTTTTATTCCTCGGTCTTGTCGCCTTCTTCGGTCTTATCGCCTTCTTCGGTCTTATCGCCTTCTTCGGTCTTATCGTCTTCCTTTTCTTCTTCCTTCTTATCGTCGTCCTTTTCCTCTTCCTCGGTCACGTCGGGTCTGAGGTTTCCGTCGATGGCATCATCCTTGAGCTTGTTGGAGTCAACACCGGACAGAATGGTAACCAAAAGAACGATGAGAACAAAGGCAACGGCAACAATAGAAGTGAGCTTGGAAAGCTTATCGGAACGGGTTTCTTCCTTGTTTTTGCCAAAAGAAGAATCAGCGGCACCGGAAAGCGCACCGGAAAGACCTTCGCTCTTGCCTTCCTGCATCAAAACAGCTACGATCAAAAAGATAGCTGCGATAATCAGAACTACACCCAAAATAATACTAACCATAAATATATCCTCCGTATAATCGCCTACCGGCGCGAATTTGTCATCCCGACGCAGTCGGTGAATTGTCACATAAAAGGATTATAACACATATAATCAATAAATGCAAGATGGTTTTTCAACTTTTTTAAAAATATTTTTCAATTTATAGGAAATTCACTGCCTTAATTTCCCCAAAGATGTCATTTATGCTTCCACATCCCGTTTGAAAAGCAGTTTTTTCAAAAATGCACCTGTATAGGATCCTTGGATTTGAGCCACTTCTTCGGGAGTGCCCTGTGCTACCAGCGTTCCGCCTTTATCGCCTCCCTCGGGACCGAGGTCGATGATATGGTCGGCAACCTTGATTACGTCCAGGTTGTGTTCGATGACAAGTACGGTATTGCCGCCGTCGGCAAGCCGATGCAAAATGGTGATGAGCTTTTCCACGTCGGCGCTGTGAAGCCCTGTGGTGGGCTCGTCCAAAATGTAAATGGTTTTGCCGGTACTGCGGCGGGAAAGCTCGGTGGCAAGTTTCACGCGCTGTGCTTCGCCGCCCGAAAGGGTGGTGGAAGACTGCCCCAATTTGATATAGCCCAGTCCCACATCGTAAAGGGTTTCCAGCTTGCGGCGCACGGAAGGGATGCTTTCAAAGAAGGCTAGGCTTTCTTCCACAGTCATATCCAACACTTCAAAAATGTTTTTGCCTTTGTAACGCACTTCCAGTGTGTCGCGGTTATAGCGCATACCGCGGCAGGCATCGCAGGTGACATAGACATCGGGCAGAAAGTGCATTTCGATCTTTTTGACACCGTCTCCCTCGCAGGCTTCACAGCGTCCGCCTTTGACATTGAAGGAAAAGCGCCCCGCGGTATAGGCACGCCGTTTTGCATCGGGGGTCTTGGCGAACAGCTCGCGGATCTCGGAGAAAACGCCCGTGTAGGTGGCAGGGTTGGATCGGGGCGTTCTGCCGATGGGAGATTGGTCAATACAGACCACCTTGTCCAGATTTTCCACCCCTAAAATGGCATCTGCTTTGCCGGGGAAGGTGTAGGCGCGGTTCAACACACGGGCAAGGTGGGGATACAGAATGCCGTTGACAAGGCTGGATTTGCCTGAGCCGGACACGCCGGTTACACAGGTCAGTTTTCCTAAAGGAAATTTTACGGTCAGATCTTTCAGATTGTTTTGCTTTGCCCCTACTACGGTCAAAAACTGTCCGTTGCCGGGACGGCGCACAGCAGGCACCTCGATTTTGCGTCTGCCGGTAAGAAAATCTGCCGTTACCGAATTTTTGTTATCCATGACCTGCTTTGGCGTGCCGCAGGCAACCACATTGCCGCCGTGTACGCCCGCTCCGGGACCGATGTCTACGATATAATCAGAGGCGAGCATGGTTTCTTCGTCATGTTCCACCACGATCACGCTGTTTCCGCTGTCCCGTAGACGCTTGAGAGTATCGATCAGCTTTTGGTTGTCGCGCTGATGTAGACCGATGCTGGGTTCGTCCAAAATGTACAGTACGCCCATAAGCCCCGATCCGATCTGGGTAGCTAAGCGGATACGCTGGGCTTCGCCTCCCGAGAGAGTGCCCGACTGACGGGAAAGGGTCAGATAATCCAATCCCACGCTGTTCAAAAAGCCCAGTCTGGCTTTGACTTCTTTGAGAATATCCTTGGCAATTACCGATTTTTCGCGGTCAAAAACCAGATTTTTTGTGAATTCCAGTGCTTGATTGACGGGCATGGAGCAGTATTCATCGATGTTTTTGCCTCCGACAGTTACTGCCAAAATTTCGGGTTTGAGCCGCCTTCCGTTGCATTTGGGGCAGGGAATGCTGTCGATAAATTGTTCGTAGTACTCATTGTGTCCCATATCATAGCGCATTTTGATCATAGGGATGATGCCTTCAAAGCGAACAATGCCGCTTCGTTCGATCCCTTCAAAATGGCGGGTCACGGCGTATTTTTCAGGCCCTCCCCAAAGCAGAACCTCCCTTGCTCTGTCGGAGTATTCGCAAATGGGGGTATCCAGCGTGAAGCCGTATTGATTTCCCACAGCCATATACAAGGGCCCGTTGTAGGTGTTTTCGTCGATGGTTTTAAAGCCGTTGACCGCAATGGCTCCTTCCCGCAGGGATAGCGTGGGATCGGGAATGATCTTTTCGGGGCTGAAAGCGGTCTTTTCTCCCAGTCCGTCGCATTCGGGGCAGGCACCGAAGGGATTGTTGAAAGAAAACATACGGGGGGATAGCTCGGGAAAACTGATGCCGTGCTCCTCACAGGCGAAATTCAGAGAATAGTTGCTGTCGCTGTCGCCTTCACGGCTGACAGTGGTAATGGTAAGCAGTCCGTCGGCAAGGCGCAGTGCCGCCTCTACCGAATCGGAAAGGCGGGAGCGGATGTCGCCGCGCAGAACCAGACGGTCAAGCACGATGTCAATGCTATGCTTGATGTTCTTGTCAAGGGCGGGCAGATCGGACAGCTCATAGAGAATTCCGTCGATCCTGGCTCTGACATAGCCGTTTTTGCGGGCATCCTCAAATACCTTCTCATGCATACCCTTTTTGGCGCGTACCACGGGGGCAAGCACCATGAATCGGGTACCTTCGGGCATGGAAAGGATCTCATCCAGAATGCTGTCCACGGTGCGGGCAACGATCTCTTTGCCGCAGACGGGACAGTGAGGCGTGCCGGTGCGGGCGTACAGCAGGCGCAGATAGTCGTAGATCTCGGTCACCGTTCCTACCGTGGAGCGGGGATTGCGGGAGGTGGTTTTTTGGTCGATGGAAATGGCGGGAGAAAGTCCGTCAATGGAGTCGATCTCGGGCTTGTCCATTTGCCCTATGAACATACGGGCATAGGAGGAAAGACTTTCCACAAAGCGGCGGTGACCCTCGGCATAGATGGTGTCAAACGCCAGCGAAGATTTGCCGGAGCCCGAAGGACCGGTGAACACCACCAGCTTGTCCCGCGGGATCTTTAAATCTATATTTTTCAGATTGTGGGCGCGTGCGCCCTTTATGGTAAGATATTTGTTGTCCATATTACCTCTGGTTGTTTGTAAAATGTTTTGGGGCGCTGCCCCAAGCCCTGCAAAACTTTTTGAAAAAAGTTTTGATCAAAAACTTTAATACCGATTTGCGAAAATTTAAAACTTGTACTAAAGTTTTTGGGTCCTACCCTTTTTTCAGGGAGAATGAGAATTTTTGCTTGTGAAGAATCAAGATTTGTACTAAAGTTTTGGGTCCTACCCTTTTTTCAGGGAGAATGAGAATCTTTGCATGTAAAGAATCAAGATTTGTACTAAAGTTTTGGGTCCTACCCTTTTTACAAAAAGGGTAGGGGGCAACGCCCCATATATATTCTAATCGTTTGCCTTCAGCGCTGCAATACGGTCGCGCAGCTCTGCTGCACGCTCGAAGTTCAGATTCATGGCGGCGCTTGTCATTTCGCGGGTCAGCTCCGCGATGCGTTTTTCTTTTTCCGCATCGGTCAAAACAGGATTCTTTGGGGATTCTTCCACAGTTTTGACGGTAATCTTTTCGCGCCGTTTTCCCTTTTCTTTCTTCTTTTCTTCGCTCTTTCCAATCTCGATCAGATCCCTGACCGCTTTGCGTACCGATTCGGGGGTGATACCGTGTTCGATATTATAGGCATTTTGAATGCGGCGGCGGCGCTCAGTCTCGTCAATGGCAAGACGCATGGATTTTGTAATGCTGTCGGCGTACATGATAACAGTGCCTTCCACATTGCGGGCGGCGCGCCCTATGGTCTGTATCAGGGAGGTTTCGGAGCGGAACAGCCCCTCTTTATCGGCATCCAGGATGGCAACCAGCGATACCTCGGGAATGTCAAGACCCTCTCTTAGCAGGTTAATGCCCACCAGTACATCAAATTTGCCCATGCGCAGATCGCGGATGATCTCGGTTCTTTCCATGGTTTCCACATGGTGGTGGATGTATTTCACCTTGATCAGGTTTAGTTCAAAGTATTCGGTCAGATCTTCTGCCATTTTGGTGGTCAGCGTGGTGACAAGTACCCGTTCGCCCCGCTCGGTGCGAATACGGATCTCGCCCATTAAGTCGTCCACCTGTCCTGCAATGGGGCGCACCTCTATCTTGGGGTCAAGCAGACCCGTGGGGCGGATGATCTGTTCCACTGTTTGCATGGAATGCTCGTTTTCATAGTCGGAGGGGGTGGCGGAAACAAAAATAGTCTGATTCAGCTTGCTTTCAAATTCGTCAAAAAACAGCGGACGGTTGTCGAATGCTGAGGGCAGACGAAAACCGTAGTCCACCAGATTTTGCTTTCTGGCACGGTCTCCTCCGCTCATTCCCTTGACCTGGGGCAGGGTTACATGGGACTCATCCACAAACAAAAGAAAATCCTTTGGGAAAAAGTCAAGAAGGGTAAAGGGGGTGGAGCCTGCGGGTCTGCCCGAGAGGATGCGGGAATAGTTTTCAACTCCCGAGCAAAAGCCGATCTCTCGCAGCATTTCCATATCGTATTCGGTGCGTTCGCGGATCCGTTGGGCTTCGATCAGCTTGCCTTCCTTTTTGAAGTAAGCTTCCCGCTCTTCCATTTCCCGCTTGATCTCAGCCAGCGCCTTTTCGCGCTTTTCATCCGAGGAAACATAGTGGGTGGCGGGGAAAATGGGCAGATAGGAAAGAGTTTGCAGTACTTCCCCCGTGACGGTGTGGATCTCGGTGATGCGGTCGATCTCGTCTCCGAAAAATTCCACGCGGTAGGCTTTGTTGTCCACGTTTGCGGGATGGATCTCCACCGTATCCCCTCTGACGCGGAATTTATTACGGGTAAAATTCAGGTCGTTGCGCTCATATCGGATGGCGATCAGACGGTCGATGAAGTCGTCGCGGTCCATTTGGGTGCCGGGACGGATGCCGATGAGCTGATTTTGGTATTCCTCGGGGTCACCTAAGGTATAGATACAGGAAACCGAAGAAACGATGATCACGTCCCGCCGTTCAAAAAGGGCGGAGGTGGCGGAATGGCGCAGCATATCGATCTCGTCGTTGATGGAGGAGTCCTTTTCGATATAAACATCCTTGCCCGGAATGTATGCTTCGGGCTGGTAATAGTCGTAGTAGGAAACGAAGTATTCCACCGCATTGTGGGGAAAAAACTCACGAAATTCGGAGCAGAGCTGGGCGGCAAGGGTCTTGTTATGGGCAAGCACCAGGGTGGGACGATTGAGCTTGGCGATGACGTTTGCCATGGTAAAGGTTTTGCCCGAGCCGGTGACACCAAGCAGTGTTTGCGCTTTCATGCCCGCATTTACCCCATCCACCAGTGCGTCAATTGCCTGTGGCTGGTCGCCTGTGGGACTGTAGGGAGATACCAACTTAAATTTGTCCATGTTTCTGCTCCTTTCAAACATTCTCCTTTCATTTTAGCACAAATTTGAAAAGAATAAAAGGGGTATATGAAATTTTTCGGTCGCGGTTTTGCGCTTGACAAAAGAGGGTCTCTCTGTTATAATATAACTGTAAAACATTTCGACATCAAGGTGCCCGAAGCCATACCCATTTTGGGCACGGTGAGGGTGCTTTTTGATTTTTTGAAATTTCATTCCAATTTATTGCATTTTTCTTGACTTGTATGTATAAAGAGAATGGTGGAACGAACGATGGGAAAGGAGAAGACAAAATGAAGAGAATGTTTTGTATACTGTTATGTATTGGTATGCTCGTGCCGCTTGCTGCCTGCTCCGGAACAGGATCGGCACAAAATGAAAAGAAAACCGTTGATGATTTCCCGCCTTTTTATGATCCGCTTGCAGATCTGAAGGTGCTTGAATTGACGGTAACCGACGAAAATGATGGATATACATCCTTTAGTAAGCCCGAAATGCGCACATATTATGCTTACAATGAAAAGGGAGAGTATTACCGTATTCTGTGTCGTACGATAGGCGATGTTAAAGAGGGCGATACGATATTTGTTGCCTATTCAAAAAACAGCGATATTACACAGCTGAATTATGATCCCAATGCCACAGGCTTTTTTGCCAAATACAAAGTGGAGGCACACAGTGCGTGGACACAGAAGGCATTGGATCTGAGAAAAATAGCGGGGCAGAGATTGATCGAAGAGTATGACGCTCCCCTTTCCCATCTGCAATGCAATTATGTTTACGAGGATGGAATTTACGAATTTACGTATAAACTGTACCTTAGCGGCTATGACGTCGATACCGAACTGATCGTTCGATTCAGTGAAGATGGCGAGATCAAAAAAACGCATGCCAAGAATCCGACGCACATGGCTTTTGCGGGTACCAAAGTGGAAGCGTCAATTCCCGATACCATTGCGCACATGAACGAAGATGCTGGCATGGATCTTGCTTACTATAAGTTTTACGTGGACAGCAAAGGATATCTTTGCATTCAAAGCGAGGCAATTAAGTCGATCGATCCCGCTGATCCCGAGTATGGAAAGGTAGGCTGTCTCGACCACAAACACATCACTTATGATGAACGGGTGGGAAAACTGCCCAAATGAACAAAGAACCGTTTTCTTTTTGAGAAGACGGTTCTTTTTGGGTTATGCTTCAAACTGACTGTGCCACAATTGGTGGTAAAAGCCGTTTTGCGTAAGCAGGGTATCATGATCCCCCATTTCCACGATGTTACCGTTTTTCATAACCAGTATGAGGTCGGCAGAACGGATGGTGGAAAGGCGGTGGGCGACGATGAAGGAGGTTTTGCCTTTCATCAGCTTTTCAAAGGCGTCGTTGATCTTCAGTTCGGTACGGGTATCGATATTGGAGGTGGCCTCATCCAAGATCAGAATGGGAGGCATACACAGCATGATGCGCGCGATGCAAAGCAGTTGTTTTTGTCCGGCAGACAGTGCGCCGCCTCCCTCGCCAAGCACCGTATCATACTGCTTGGGCAGGCGGGAAATGAAGGAGTGCGCATGGGCTTGCTTTGCCGCCTGTATGATTTCATCCATTGTGGCACCCGGTCTTCCCATGGCGATATTTTCTTTGACGGTGCCATGGGACAGCCATGTGTCTTGCAGAACCATGCCGTACTGCTCACGCAGACTGCCGCGTCTTAGGGTACGGATATCGGTGCCGTCCAGCATGATCTTTCCTGCATTTGGCTCGTAAAAGCGCATGAGCAGATTGATGAGTGTGGTCTTGCCGCATCCGGTGGGACCCACAATGGCAATCCTTTGTCCCGATCGTACCGACAAATTCATGTTTTCGATGAGTTTTTGATCTTTTTCGTAGGAGAAGGAAAGATCATGGATCGAAACGACTCCATGGGTGCTGGCAAGGGTAAGTTCTCCGTCGGGGGATATCTCGGGGGCATCCAACAGATCGAAAATGCGTTCGGCGCAGGCAAGGGAGCTTTGCAGCTCGGCAGCCACACCCGAAATTTCATTAAAAGGCTTGGTGTACTGGGATGCGTAGCTGAGAAGAGTGGAGAGCAGTCCTATGGAAAAGCCGGAGGCGGCAAAAAATCCGCCTTTTAAAATGGCAAGCGCTCCGAAAAAGGCAACGCCCGCATATACCAGCGCATTGACAAAACGGGTTACGGGATTGACAAGAGATGAGAAGAACACCGCCCTCAAAGAGGTTTCTTTCAGCCTCTCATTTTTTCGGGCAAAACGGTTGGCGGCTTCCTCTTGTGCCGAAAAGGCGATGACGGTACGCAGTCCCCCCAGCATTTCCTCGGTATAAGCGGTTGCCGCCCCCTGTGCTTCGGCGCGGTCACGCGAAAAACGGTAGGTCTTTGTGGCAATGAAACGGGCGGCAAACAGAGAAAGGGGGGTTGCGATGATGACGAACACCGCAATTTTAGGGTGAATGCCGAACATGAAAAATACTGTACCGAAGATGGTAAAGATGCCGGTGGCAAACTGGGTAAAGCCCATGAGAAGCCCGTCGGCAAAGTGTTCGGAATCCGAGGTAATGCGGCTCATGATGTCGCCTGTGCGGCACTTGTCAAGATAGGAAAGGGGCAGGCGGTTGATCTTTGCCATGGCATCCCCGCGGATGCGGTGCAAAACGCTGTAGACCGCCCGTTTGCCTGCAAAATCCAGGGCAAAATGGGATACGGTGCCAAGGGCGGTCAACCCTATGCCGATGAGCAGATAGTCAAGGGCTTTATCTGTATCAATTGGTTTGGAAGTAACCGCATCAATGGCGAGCCCAATGCAGTAGGGAATGCCCAGCGTGCAAATGACCACCAAAAGAGAGAATACGAGAGAGAGTACAAGCACGCCCTTGGTGTGTCCGATATAGTGCAAAACACGGCGAAGCGTGCCCGGACGGGCGCCTTTTCTTTTTTTCATGCCTTGTCACCTGCCTTGAACTGAGAATCGTAAATTTCGCGGTAGATGGCGCAGTTTGTGAGCAGTGCATCATGTGTGCCCATGCCCACGGCCTTTCCGTCATCCAAAACAAGGATTTTGTCGGCATGGCGGATGGAAGCGGTGCGCTGAGAAACGATGAACACAGTGGTATTGGTAAGGGTTTTCAGTGCGTGGCGCAGTGCGGAATCGGTGATGTAGTCAAGCGCGGAGGCGCTGTCGTCAAGGATCAGAATCTCGGGACCTCCCACAAGGGCGCGGGCAATGGTCAAGCGCTGACGCTGACCGCCCGAGAAATTGCGTCCGCCCTGTTCCACAGCGGCATCCAGTCCGCCTTTGTCGGCAACCAACTGTTCTGCCTGCGCAATTTTCAGTGCTTGCCAAAGAGAAGCATCATCGGCGGTCTTTCCGCCAAAGGTCAGGTTTTCGCGGATCGTGCCCGCAAACAGACGGCTTTTTTGCTCCACAATGCCGATATGAGAACGAAGCTCTTTGGGATCGTAAGCGCGCACATCGCGCCCCAAGACCAAGACCGCTCCTTCGCTTGCGTCGTAAAAACGAGGGATCAGATTGACAAGGGCACTTTTGCCCGCACCTGTTCCGCCGATAATGCCTACGGTTTCTCCGCGCTTTGCCGTCAGATCAATGTGATGCAGTACCGGCTGGGCGTTTTCATCAAAACGAAGGGTGACGCTTGCAAATTCTACTGCCGTCGAAGGGTCATTGGGGGGGGCGCACTGCACTTCATCTGCTTTGCGGGTAAGGGGATCTTCGTCCAAAGACAGTACTGCCCATACCCTGTCGCCGCATGCCTTGGCTTTGGTCATGGTCACGATCAGATTTGCCAGTTTTAAAAGCTCCACCAAAATCTGCGCCATGTAGTTATACAGTGCTACGACCTCGCCGCTTGTGAGGGTTTCGTGTTTGATCTGCAGTGTGCCTGTGTAAATAAGCAGCAGGGTAGCAAGATTGATTACAAGAAAAGTAAGGGGGGCAGTTAGTGCGGAGTAATGTCCCGCCTTGAGCTGACGTTTTTTCAGCTCGGTGTTTTCCATGGAAAATGCCGCTTCCTGCTCGTTTTCTTGACGGAAGGCGCGCAAGACCCGGACACCGTCCAGATTTTCTCTAAGGCGCACCATTAAAGAATCCAGCCCTGTTTGCACCTTTTTGTGAAGGGGGACTGTGATCGCCATGATGCCGAATACGATAACAGCAAGGATGGGAATGGTGCCCACAAAGATCAGCGCACTTTTGGCATCCACGGTAAATGCCATGATCATGGCACCGAAAACGATGCAGGGGGAGCGCAAGAAGAGGCGCAGGGTCAGATTGACGCCGTTTTGCAGTCCCTGAATGTCGCTGGTCATGCGGGTGATCATGGCTGAGGTGCCGAAATGATCAATGTCACGGTTGGAGAAGGTAAGCAGTTTTTGGAATACCTTTTGCCGCATATCATAGGCAAAGCCCACCGCAGCATGGGCGGCAAAGTATTGCGCCAGAAGGGCAGAGGCAAAGCCCACTGCCGCTAAAAGCGCCAAAAGCCAAAAACTGCGGTTGATGGCAGAGGGATCGTTTCCTAAAATGCCTTCATCTATGGTGTAGGCAATGACCAGCGGCACAAACAGCTCAAAGCAGGATTCCAAAAGCTTGAGTAGGGGTGCCATGATGCAGTCCAGTTGGTATTTTTTTAAAAATCGTAACAGATGTTTCACGGTGTGTCCTTTCGATCTTCATTTGGCAGTGTGACCGCACGGTTTAAGTGGAAGGAATAGATCAAACTGCGGTATACCTCTTTACCGCACAGACGGTAAAGTGCTTCCCTGTAGTAGCGCATTTGCGTACCGTGCCGCAGGATCAATTCTTTTTCCGCCTCTTTCTCTGACATTTTCGATGGAAAATGGTCGGTTTTATAGTCGATAAGCCATATTCGATCCAGGCTGTCCATAAAGAAACAGTCGATCACTCCCTGCACCAGCAGTTCTTCGTCCGCCGCCCCTGCATCGGAGGTAAATGTCTTAGCAGGCAGGGTGATCATAAAACGGCGTTCGCGGTAAATTGTTTTGGCTTTTTCCATTTCTTTGTACAGATCGCTTGCAAAGAAACGGTCGATGGCAGAAGGATCGGCAATTTCGGCATCGGTGTCGGAAAGAAAACCGTATGCGCGCTGGCGCTCGATCTCTGCTTTGGCGCCGTTTGCTTTGGCGTAGGCAAAGTCGCAGAATTGCATGACCGCATGGGTGGCGCTGCCGCGGCGGGCAGGATCGGCGCGCAGGGTGCCTGCATCCAAAAAGCGGGGCTTCTTGAGCGTGATGGCGCTGTCCGAGCGAAGCAGAGCGGCGTTTTCGTCCTCGGTGAGCAGATCCTCTTTGAGGGTGGAGACAGAAAGCTTGGCGGGAATGCGGCAGGCAATGGCGTGGGGATAGGCAAAATCGCGCCGTGCAATCAGCCTTTCTTCCAGTTTTGCCGCCGTCTCACAGTCAATATCGGGGGAATCTTCGCCTTTGGCATCTGTCATGGGATCCGCATGGATGCAGGGGACGGGTTGGGCTTTGCCTGAATACAATATACCGTTTTCATAAATGCCGTAGCAATCCTCTTTTCCGCTTCCCAAAAGCGAAATGAGCACCCAGGCAAGATAAGACGGGTTCTCGGAAAGCACCTTTCGGTGATTTACCGAAGCATAAAAACGGCATTTTGCCATAAAAGTGGAGATGGAGGCTGTTTTGGGAGTACCCGTCAGGATCAGATGTTCTTTGGCACGGGTGAGGGCAACATATAAAATGCGCATTTCCTCATCCAAATCGCGATTATATGCTTCCCATTTGCGTGCGCTTTCTTGCACGCATGCAAGATTGGCATACCCCAAGGGGTCTTTCAGGGAAACAGCGGGGCCGAGATAGGGATCAAAATCGCCGGCATCGGGGGGATGGCTGTTAAAGTATTTTCCGCAGTCCATCAGACAGCAAACCGGAAATTCCAATCCTTTGGCGCCGTGAATGGTCATTATGCGCACTTTATTGGTATTTTGATCCCTGTCTTTGCGCTCCTTAATGCCTTCGGCGCGCAGACGCTCGATGCGGGAAAGAAAAGAACCAAGACTGTCAGTGCCAAGGGCGATGCCGTAAAGATATTCCAGGCGTTCTTCTACACTGTCGGAAGCCTGTGCCTCATAAACGGCAATGCGAAAGTCGGGGGATTCCAAAAGGGTAAAGAGCAGGGCATCTACGCCTTCCTCGGCGGCGATGCACCGATAGGTATCCAGCACTGCCAAAACATGAGCTGCCTTAGCATCGCCGTATTCGGCGGCAATTTGCAGTTTGCCCCAAAGAGTTTCCGCTTCCAGAATGCCGATCTCGATCAGTTCTTTGTCACGAAATCCAAACAGCGGCGAGCGCAGTACTGCTGCCAAAGGAATGTCTTTTGTGGGATTGTCCACAGCGTACAGTAAGGAGAGCGTGAGCAGAATTTCGGGCTGTTCAAAGTAGGAGGACATACCCGAAACGGCAAGGGGAATTCCCCGTTTTCCAAGCTCTTCGGTAAGCGCCGATACTGTTACCGAACCAAGCGAGCGGCAGAGAACGGCAATTTCGCAGGGACGGCGTCCCTGCGCGATCAGCTGTTCAATGCGATGGGCAAGAAATGCGCCTTCGGCATTTGCGGCGTCGGGAAAAAAGTGCTCGTTTTTCTTGGTCAGGTGTACTTCCACCGGGATATTTTTATCCGCTTCGGTTTTGGAATACACCAGTGCGTCTTCGGGCATATAATACATGCCGCGGCAGTGGGGAAAGAGCGTGTTGCAGACGGTGTTTGTGAAATCCACCACGGCTTTATCGCATCGGTAATTGTTTTGCATGAAGATGCGGCAGGTGGGGGCATTTTCCTCTGTATAGTCGGCAAATGACGCGCGCAATGAGGAAAAGATGGTGGGGTCGGCATAACGGAAACCGTAGATACTTTGCTTGACATCCCCCACAAGGAAGCGGTTGCCGTTTGCCAAACAGGTGAAAATGCGGTTTTGAATGTCGTTTACATCCTGATATTCGTCGATGAAGATCTCGTCAAAATCATTGCGCAGTTCTTTTGCCAAATCGGTTATTTCCCCATTTGCGTCCTCTAAAAGCGACAGCGTCATGCGCTCCATATCGGAAAACTCCAAAAGATTCAGTTTCTTCTTTTCCTCCATGAGAGCGCTTTCGTATTCCGAGATCAGACGGTACAGAATACGGCAATGCGCCGCCAAGGCATGATAGAGAGGGGCAATACTTGCCGGATCGAACTGAATACCCAGCGTTTCGCTGTTTTGAAAATCCGCCTTAAAGGGATCTCTGGCATACTTGATAAAAGCATCGGCATAGTCATCGTGGGGAAGCAGGCGGGTGGGATATTTCGGTTTGTTATGAAGCGCATGAAAAAATCCTGCGGCATCCCCGCGCGAAAGCGGTTCGATCAAGGTGTTTACAATGGCAATATGCGCATCCGGCTCGTCGCTTGCCATTTTCCCTTTTTTTAGGACACAGGCACTGTACCGATCGCGTACCTCTATACACTGAGCACGGTAGAGCTCCAAACGCTGCAAAAGATCCTCTTGCAGGATCTTTCCCCATTTGCTGTCAAACAGCCCGTTTTCGGCGGCTTTCTCCAAATCGTTTGCCACTTGCAGTATGGCACCGGTGCCCATGGCAAAGGTGGAAAGATTGCTGTGAAGCTTGATAAGGGTATCGGGAAAATCCTTTTCGTCACGGTCGGTCACAAACAGATCGGAGGTGGCGGCAAAGGCGGGTTCGGTTTCGTAATAGCGGTCGATGGTTTTTTGCATGATGCGCCGTTTGATGTCTGAGATCGCACTGTCTTCTGCAATGCCGACATCGGGGGAAACACCCAGCAGATGAAAATGGGATTTGACGAAAGAAATGCAATATTTATCAATGGTGCAGATGTTGGCACGGTGCAGCATCATGGACTGACGGCGCAGATGTGCACCGGGATGTTCTGCCAGTGCTTCGGAAATGCCTTTTTGCAGACGTGCGCGCATTTCTGCCGCCGCCGCATTGGTAAAGGTAACAATGAGCAATCGGGAAAGCTCCAGGGGATGTTCCTTGTCGGTGATGCGGTCAAGAATGCGCTGGCAAAGCACGGCGGTTTTGCCCGAGCCTGCGGCGGCGGACACCAGTGTGTCACGGTTTCGTACAGCCAAGGCATTTTTTTGTTGGGGATTCCATACGCGCTTGCTCATGCTTCTTCACCGTCCTTGTCGGAAATTTCTTGTCTTCTGCAGATGGCGGAAAAACTGCAATATTTGCAGGCATCCAGCTTGCTTCCTTCCTTTAAGGGATCAATATCTGTACAGCCTGCGTGCATACGGCGGGTAACTTCTCCCAGCGTTTTGGGCAGAGCTTCCATCATGGCTTCAAATTCTTCCCGCTCCATGCGCTTGCCTTTGCCTGTGGGCAGATATTTTTGACTGCCTGTGGTGTCAAGGGCAGACAGAAGATCGGGATCGTTGATCGCTACACCGTGGCGGGAGATCTTGCCGCGGGCGGCGGTGAGGATCTCTTGGGGTGTCATGTGCGGGGATGCTTGCCAGGTGGGGCGTTTGGCAATGCAGTATACGATGCCGGCAGGGGCAAGACGGGTGTTTTCATCGGCGTTGATCGCCTGCAGGAATTTGGGGTCGCGGCAGGCGCAGACAGCGCGCATATACAGAAGCATCTGCCCCGAAAGCCCTTTTTCCAGATCTTTGATTTCAAATTCTTTATTGCCGGTTTTATAGTCAACGATACGGAAATAGACCGTGTCGTCGGTGCGGTACAGATCTACGCGGTCGGCAATTCCGCGTAAAGATGCGCACAGTCCGCCTTCGGACAGATATTGCAGAGAAGGAAGCACCAGAGCATCTTCTTCGCTTTGCATGCCGAACGGCAGCTCGAAGAAGGCGGGGCGAAACAGGCTGGCGGCAAATTCATCCCGCATGCCCGTGAGCAATAAGAACGCAGTGGTGCCTGCGCGGCGCAGAAGCTGTGCGGTACGGGGGTCATTGCTTTCTCCCAGCATTGCGGAGCCGAAGCTGTCTATCTTGTTTTGTACCAGTTCAGAAATAGTTTGGTCGCTTGCCTCGGAAGGATCGCCTTTGACGGTCAGTTCTTTGAGAACTTCTTCAAAAATGGCGTGCATTAAGGTGCCGTATTCGTTGGCGGCAGTGTCGGCGGAAACATCCTCGTGTAAACGGAAGAGATATTGGCAGGTATACGCAAAGGGACACTGGATGAATTTTTCCAGTTTGGACTGGGATAGCAACATGGTGTTTCCGTAAATTGCCGCGGCATAGTCGGCGTCAATGCCGCCGCCGTAGGCAGTTTCAGCCACGGTATTGCCAAATACACGTTCAAACACAGGCGCATATTTCCCTGTTTGTCCCGAAAAATATAGCTTTTTCAGCATATTGACACTGCCCAGCCGATGGGTAAAGGACAGGTCGCTGTAAGTTTTTACAGTAAGAGAGGGGAAGAGTGCTGCAACTGACGAAAGGAATGGGGAAGGGGATGCACCGTTAGAGGAGAGATCCCTTGCGGGGTAAGATAGGATCAATTCATTTCCCGCCGCGCCGACAGCTTCCTCAAAGGCAAAAAATTCGTCTGCCGAGCGCTGTTCTTGTATACCGGGCAGATCAATGCCGTCTTCGGCTAAGAATTTCAGCTCGGCGTTGCTCAGCAGCCCTTCACCGCCTGCAGAGGAGGGGAAACTGCCGTCGCACAGTCCCGGGATATAAAGATGGTCGTAATGTTCGCTTCCCAAAGAGAATACATCGGTGATAAGCACCTCATCGTTTTTTTGCGGAATACTGCCGATGTCATGTTCATCCACTACCGCAGAGAACATTTCGGCAAACAAAGAAAGTGAGCAGGGCATATCGCCTGCGGTTTCTACAAGTTCGTTTAGGCATTCGCATATCAGATCGTTGGTCTGGCATAGGCGCATGGCACCTGCACTGTCACCGCTTTCGCTTTTTTGGTGGGCAGATGCCAAAATGCGAGCAGGATATTCATTTTTTTCATAGAAGCGGTAGAGTATACGGGCGCGCTGACCCACTGTCAATTCACCGCTTTGGTCTGATGCCAGCTCTTCCAGCGGCAGGATCAGTTGATTCTTCCATTTGTTGAGCTCGATGAGCTTTTCCGCTTGTTTGGGATCGGTGCCGATGCTTCTGCCCTTGGGATTCATGCACCATTCATAGGTACTGCCAAACCGTTTGCCTTCTATCTGCCATATTTTTGCGTAGTCCTCCAGCTGGCAGATTGCAAGGAAGGAAAGGGCGGTGAAGCCGCTTTTCATGTAAAGACTAAGATCCTTTAGACGGTAGCCGCCAATGATGCAGTTCAGTGCGCCAAGCAGGCCTTTTACGGCAGGTTGGGCGGAAAGCGGACGCTTATCGGCAAAATAAAAGGGAATGCCCGATGCCTGCATCCGGCGGTCCAGAATACCGCGGTACTGGTCGATATTACGCAGTGCCACCGCGTGGTCCCGCCATCTTCCTCCTGCTTCAATGTGATTCAGTATGTTGCAGACGATCATATCCGCTTCTTCGGCGCGGCTTTGGCAGGCATACAGAGAAAGTCCTTCGGTATTATTGCATTGACAAATGTTTTCCGAAAAGATATGCGTGCGCAAAAAGACAAGGCTTTGCACACCGTTTTGACTGTCGGGAAGAACCACTGCCGAACCGATGGGGCAATTTGCCGCTTCGGCTTGTTCTTTGAGGGCTTTTTCACACCAAATGAGTTTGCGGCATACCGCCCGATCATCTTCCGGGAGTTTGCCGATGGTGATTGTTACAGAAGGGGACTGCGCAAGAATACGACGGATAACCGCCAGTTCTTTTCCCGAAAAACTGGCGGTTTCGTCGATGAATACGGTATAATTTTCAAAAAAGGGATGCTTGTCCAGCGTATGGCAAAGACGGGTCAGATCCTCTTCGGGATCGTCAAAATCCTTTGCCAACACGGTATGAAAGGCGCCGCGTATCAGCGCCAGGTCGTTTAACTTGCCGCAAAGCAGGTCGTTGTGAGCCATGTCAGCACGCTTCGCCTGTTTTATGAGTATTTCTTCACTTAAGGCGGCGCGGTCAAGGGCGGTGATGGTGTCAAGAAGCGATCCGATGACCTTGCGGTTACCAAGATCCAGATCTTTATAAACGGTAAGAACAGAAGAAAGCTCTTGCAGTACCCGCCATAGCAACAGCAGTTTGCCGCCTCTTTTGATATATTTTTCGTGCAGTCCGCCGTATTCTCTGAAAACGCGGTTGCAAAGGCGGCGGAAGGAAAGGATCTCCAATCCCAGCTTGCAATTGTCGGGGACGGCAGAGATCATCTTGCGCTCCATTGCCACAGAACGGCGCTCGGGCACCAGCAGGATCACCCGCTTGCCGTTTTTTAAGTGTTTGGTGATCTGTTGGGCGATGTATTCACTTTTCGCGCTGTTTTTTGTGCCGTATACGAAATGAAGCATGCCTTTGTCTCCTTGATCGATCAGATGTCCGCATCTTTGGCGTAGCGGCCGGCGTTGTTTTGAATAAATTCTTTTCTGGCGGGCAGATTGTCGCCAAGAAGGGTATCAAACATGGTAAAGGTTTCGGCGGCATCGGTGGGAGTTACGCGGATGAGGCGTCTTGTGGCAGGATTCATGGTGGTCAGTCCCATCATTTCCGCCGTGTTTTCGCCCAGACCTTTGAAGCGGTGCAGGGTATATTTTTTGCCCTCCAGATTCTTTAAGATCTCTGCCTTTTCCCATTCGTTATAGGCAAACAGAGAATTGTCCTTGGTCTCCACTTGAAACAAAGGTGTTTCGGCAATGTAGATCTTGCCTTTTTCGATCAGTGTAGGCAGGAGACGGTAGAACAGAGTCAAAAGCAGTGTGCGGATCTGGAAGCCGTCCTCATCGGCATCGGTACAGATGATGATCTTACTCCAACGCAGGTTATCATAATTGAAGGTGGGAATGTCTCCCTTTTGCTTGCCCTTGATCTCCACGCCGCATCCGATGACCTTTAAAAGGTCTGTGATGATGTCGCTTTTGAAAATACGGTCGTAGGAGGCTTTCAGACAGTTCAGGGTCTTTCCGCGTACCGGAATGACCGCTTGAAATTCCGCATTGCGCGCCAGCTTGACCGAGGTCATAGCCGAGTCGCCTTCCACGATGTAAAGCTCTCTGATTTCGGGATCTTTACTGCGGCAGCCCACGAATTTTTCCACGCGGTTGGTCATGTCCATGGTGCCGCTGAGCTTTTTGCGAATGTCCAGCCGTGTGCTTTCCGCGCTTTCGCGGCTGCGCTTGTTGATGAGCACCTGATTTGCGAATTTTTCCGCCTCCAGAGGCTTTTCGGTGAAATAGATCTCCAGCTTGCGCTTGATCCAATCGGTCATGGCGTCGGCGATAAAGGTGTTGGTAATGGCCTTTTTGGTCTGGTTAGCGTAGGAGGTTTGGGTGGAAAAGCCGGAGGATACCAGTACTAAGCAGTCTGCAATATCCGAAAAATTGATTTTTCCTTCGTTTTTCTTGTATTTTCCTGTGTTTTTTAAATACTTGTCCAGCCCCGAAACAAAAGCGGAGCGCACCGCTTTGTCGGGAGAACCGCCGTTTTCCAGATAACTGGAGTTGTGATAGTATTCCAGCACATTTGTGCGGTTGGAAACGCAAAATGCCAGGTTCATTTTAACCTTGTACTCCGGCAGGTCGGCGCGGTCGCGTCCTTGGGTCTCGGTATTCCAAAAGACAGGCTCGGTCATGGCAGATTCACCTGCAAATTCCTTTACGCGGTCTAAAATACCGTCTTCGTATAAGAATTCTTCTGTTTGAAAACCGCTTTCCCCTTGGATCTTGAGCACAAAGCGGATGCCGGGGTTGACCACTGCTTGCCGCTTCATCATATCGGTGAAATAGTCGTTTGGAATATCAATGTCGGTAAAAACTGCAAGGTCGGGACGCCAACGGATGACAGTCCCGCGCTTTTTTTCTCCTTTTTCAAGGGGACGGGAGATCAGCTTGCCGACAACTTTACCTTTTTTGAAGTGGATCTCGTGGCGGTTTTCGCCGTCGTAGGAATAAACATCCATGAATTCGGAGCTGTATTGGGTGGCGCAGGCGCCCAGACCGTTGAGCCCGAGGGCGTATTCGTATGCGCCGCTGTCGTTGTTGTTATATTTACCGCCTGCATACAGTTCACAGAAGATCAGATCCCAGTTATAGCGCTTTTCTTTTTCGTTATAACCAAGGGGGATGCCCCGTCCGCAGTCTTCCACGGTGACGGTATGATCTTTTTCGGCGGTCAGGGTGATGATATTGCCGTGGCCTTCTCTGGCTTCGTCCACCGAGTTGGAGAGGATCTCGAAGACCGAATGCTCACAGCCTTCAAGACCGTCCGAACCGAAAATAACGGCGGGGCGTTTGCGCACACGGTCGGCACCCTTGAGCTGTGTGATGGCGTTGTTATCGTATATGGGCATGGTTTTCTTTGTTGCCATGATGTTTCCTCTCTTTGCAGATTCGATACTGATACATTATATAAGATACCCCATTTTTTGCAATTTGTCAAGAGCCGCTCTTGTATTTTGAAGTTGTTTGTGCTACACTGATAAACGAGGTGAGATGAATGATTTGCCAAATGCGAAAAGAGGTGCGCGATGTTTTGAATGGCGAAGGGATCGCCATTGGCGGTGCGCTTGCTCTTTCCGATTGCCGTATATATAATGAGGGACTGCTTGCAAGAAAAATGCCCGATTGCCAAAGTGTACTTTTGTTTGCCGTACCCTACTATAACGGCGAGCATTTCCGACGCAATGTTTCTTTGTATGCGGCGGCGCGGGATTATCATTTATATTTTTCTCTTTTGGAAAAACGGTTGATCCCGAAGCTGCAGACAATATATCCAAACCAAAAATTCGCCGTCACCTCCGATCATTCCCCCATCGATGAACGGGATGCGGCGCTGAAATTAGGGCTGGGGGTCAAAGGAGATAATCATCTTGTGATTACAAAGCCCTACGGAAGCTATATTTTTTTGGCGGAGGTGCTGTCTACCCTGCCTGCAAAAGAATACTATGAGGACGGAAAAATTCTCCCTTTGAGAAAGGAAATAGAGTGCCTGCACTGCGGTGCTTGCCAAAAGGCGTGTCCGAGTCCCGATGCCTGCCTTTCGGCGATCACCCAGAAAAAGGGAGAACTGAGCGAGGAAGAAATCCAAAAAATGATGCAAAGCGGTATTGTTTGGGGCTGCGATGTCTGCCAGACGGTTTGTCCCATGAATCGGGACGTGCCGATCACGCCAATACCGTTTTTTAAGGAAGATATGATCTATGAATTGACGTATGAAATGGTGGAAAGGATGCCTAAGGAGAAATTTAAGGACAGAGCATTTTCTTTCAGAGGCAGACAGACCATTCTAAGAAATCTGAAGCTTTATGAGGATACAAAATGAAAGACTACGGAATGATTGCGAAGGAACTGTTTCTTGCGGGATATAACTGCTCGCAGGCTGTGTTTTGCGCCTTCGCCGAGGATCTTAAAATGGACCGTGCCATGGCGGCAAAGCTTTCCGCATCCTTTGGAGGCGGCATGGGCAGACTTCGGCTGACCTGCGGATGCGTGTCGGGCGCTGTGATGGTGCTGGGGCTTGCGCTGGGGTATGACCCGGAGGATGGAGAAAAGGATGCCAAAGCAAAGCATTATGAAAAGGTCAGAGAGCTGGTATCAGCCTTGGAAGCGCGCAACGGCTCCATCAATTGTGCCGAGCTGCTTGCCATGAAGGGGGTGGCGGCAGAGAAGGGCGGAGAACCCGAAGCGCGCACCGAGGAATATTACAAACGCCGTCCCTGCCCCGAGTATGTCAGGATTGCCGCAGAGGAAACGGCAAGGCTGCTTGAAAGATGTGATTGTATTTGAGATCCTGTCGGCAGTAAGCGAAGCGTCTGCTAACTCTGCCAACTCTTTTTGAAAAAGAGTTGGACCCCCAAACTTTAAATAAGGTTTTTAAAAGTTTTGGAAGGTTTTCAGGAGACTTTTTGCAAAAAGTTTCCTGAATGGGGTTTGGGGCAACGCCCCAATATTTATTTGTTATAAAGGAGCAAACCATGACTATTCACAATAAAATGCACAACTGCGCACTGTACGTCTGTACCGATGAGGCGCTGATGCGGGAACAGACAAAGTGCCTTGACAGGCTGTACGAATTCAATATGACCCGTCCCGCCGAGGGAGAGAAGCGGCAGAAAATGCTGAAGGATATGTTTTGGGAAATCGGTGAAAACTGCTATATAGAACCGCCTCTGCACTGTAATTGGGGCGGACGGCACGTGCATTTCGGCAACAATGTCTATGCCAATTTCGGACTGACGCTGGTGGACGATACTCATATTTACGTGGGAGATCATACCATGTTTGGTCCCCATGTTACCCTTGCCACGGCAGGGCATCCCGTCCTACCCGAGCTTCGTGAAAAAGCGTATCAGTTTAACGCACCCATTCATATCGGACGCAACTGCTGGCTGGGGGCGGGGGTCATAGTCTTACCCGGTGTTACCATTGGGGATAACAGCGTGATCGGTGCGGGCAGTGTGGTCACAAAGGACATTCCTACAGGTGTAGTCGCCTACGGAAATCCCTGCAAAGTCATTCGAGAAATCGGGGAAAAGGACAGAGAAACCTATTTTCAAGGCAGAAAAATTGATTGTTCCGCAATAGAATAAACAAGCGCCGAAGGACAACTCCTTGGCGCTTGTTTATTCTCAGCTCCAGAATGAATGATCGGCAATGGTGAAGGCATAGTCGCAGTTTTCTGAGATCCACGTGGAGGTCGCAATGGCCTCATTCATGAAATACAGAATATCGTGATCGGTGCGGTAGCCGTCAAGAACGATCTTGGCAGCAAGAATGCTTTCTTCCCCGGGGTCACACCATACAGCGCCTGTGGCGGCAGGGGTGAACTGTACGCCGTATTGATTGTCAAATATTACGCTGTAAATGGTGTCCGGATAGTCGGGACTGTCCACACGGTTCATCACCACACTGCCCACGGCAATTTTACCCTCCAGGGGCTGATTGCCCGATTCCGCTTCAATGATGCGCCCCAGCCAAAGCACGCAGTCGGCGTCATAATAGTCTTCGGCGGGGGCAATGGCGGCGGAAGCATTGGTTTCCAGGTAGTAATAACCGTTTTCGATCTGTTCAATTCTGCCGCCCACAGCCTTGACTGCCGAATCCATAGGTACATACAGTACCTTGTCGCAAAAAATATTTTCATGTTCGCTGAAGAGGTATCTGCCGTTTGCCGTAACCAATTTTTCCCCTTCCACAGCGCTTGCCGACAGTTCCCCCTTGGTCACTTGAATGGAAAAGGCATTCCCCCCGCTGTAATCGGCAGAGCTTTTTTCAATGGCAAGACACAAACCGTATAAAGACACGTAGTTTTGTCCGTTAAAATTGCGTATGGGCAGATATTTGCCCGCAACCACCAGGATCTCTTGCGTGTTGGCTGTTTGGGCATCTGCTGCCGACGGTGTGGCGGAAGATAGGGTCAGGACCATAAAAGCAAGCAAAAAGCATAGCAGTCGTTTTTTCATGTTTCCACATCCTTTCGTAAATGTAATTTCATTTTACCGAAAAAGCACCTGTAAATCAATGTATAATATAAGGGTGCACAGGGAAAAGACGGAATATGCGTCCACATTGTCAAAATGTGCAGAAAATTGATTTTGCCCGAAAAAAGTGCTTGATTTTCTTATCGGAATGTTGTATAATGAAAAAAGATAAGCAAATTGTCTACATTAAAAAAGGAGATAGAGAAACATGAGCAATTGTGAATACGCAATGAGCAGCGAAGTACAGGAAATGTGCGTCGTTGCACAGGGCCCCAACCACGGTCCCGCTCCTCTGCCCGAAGAGGGCAAATGGGTACAGGCAAGACAGCTGGCTGATATCTCCGGCTACACACACGGTGTGGGCTGGTGTGCTCCCCAGCAGGGCGCTTGCAAACTGTCCCTCAATGTTAAGAACGGCATTATCGAAGAAGCACTGGTAGAAACCATCGGCTGCTCCGGTATGACCCACTCCGCAGCAATGGCTGCTGAAATCCTTCCCGGTAAGACCATCCTGGAAGCACTGAACACAGACCTTGTTTGCGATGCTATCAACACCGCAATGAGAGAACTGTTCCTGCAGATCGTATACGGCAGAACCCAGTCTGCATTCTCTGAAGGCGGTCTGGTAATCGGCGCAGGCATGGAAGACCTGGGTAAGGGCGCACGCTCCATGGTTGGTACCATGTACGGCACCAAGGCTAAGGGCGTTAGATATTTGGAAATGACCGAAGGCTACTGCACCAGAATGGCTCTGGACGCAGATGATCAGGTGATCGGTTATGAATTCGTTTCTCTGGGTAAGATGACCGACTTCATCAAGAAGGGCATGGAACCGAACGAAGCATATGAAAAGTCCAAGGGTACTTATGGACGTTTTGCAGATGCGGTCAAGTATATTGACCCCCGTAAGGAATAATTAGGAGGGAAGTGACGATATGGCATTGTTTGAAAGCTATGAAAGAAGAGAAGCCAAGATCCTTGGCGTTCTGAAAGAATACGGCATTTCCTCTGTGGAAGAATGTAAGGAAATCTGCACTGCAAAGGGTATTGATCCTTACAAGATCGTTGAAGAAACCCAGCCCATCGCGTTTGAAAATGCAAAATGGGCATACACTGTCGGCGCTGCTATTGCAATCAAGAAGGGTTGCACCAAGGCTGCTGACGCTGCTGCTGCTATTGGTATCGGTCTGCAGGCATTCTGCATTCCCGGTTCCGTTGCTGAAAACCGTAAGGTAGGTCTTGGTCACGGTAACCTGGGCGCAATGCTGCTCTCCGACGAAACCGAGTGCTTCTGCTTCTTAGCAGGTCACGAATCCTTCGCTGCTGCAGAAGGCGCTATTAAGATCGCTTTGAACGCGAACAAGGTTAGATCCAAGCCCCTGCGCGTTATTCTGAACGGTCTTGGTAAGGATGCCGCTATGATCATTTCCCGTATCAACGGCTTTACGTATGTACAGACCAAGTTCGATCCCTACACCGAAACTGTTGAGATCGTAAACGAAACTCCCTACTCCAAGGGTCCCCGTGCAGACGTTCGTTGCTACGGCTCCGATAACGTTCCCGAAGGCGTTGCTATCATGAAGCTGGAAAACGTTGGCGTTTCCATCACCGGTAACTCCACCAACCCCACCAGATTCCAGCACCCCGTTGCCGGTACCTACAAGAAGTGGTGTAACGAAAACGGCGTGAAGTACTTCTCTGTTGCTTCCGGCGGCGGTACCGGACGTACTCTGCACCCCGACAACATGGCTGCAGGTCCTTCCTCTTACGGTATGACCGACACCATGGGCCGTATGCACTCTGACGCTCAGTTCGCAGGCTCCTCTTCCGTTCCCGCCCATGTAGAAATGATGGGTCTGATCGGTGCCGGCAACAACCCCATGGTTGGTATGACCGTTGCTGTTGCAGTTGCTATCGAAGAGGCAAGCAAATAATTCAAATTTTAAGCAAAAAGAGCGCACTTTGCGACCTTTGGCCAAAACCCATAATACAAAAAGTTGGACACATCATAAACGTGTTTTCGCGTGTGATGTGTCCAATGTTTTTATATTAAACTTATATATTGCGGTATTCTTTATTTACGGTTATGTAACTTCCGCGTCCTGTGCTTTTATGAATAGTTACTACGCCTGCCCATTCCAAAATGCATGAAAAGTAAGTTGAACGACTCAATACAGAATCTCCGTAGCTTGCCCCTTCATACTGTAATGGAATAAATCCGTCGATCATTTCCTCGGTAAGGTCCTCGCCAAGCTTTCCTCCGCTTCTGGCAATAGAATCTCCTCGATACATTGTTCCACCTAATGAATTCGCTTTTTTGACAATTCCTTCGAACATCTCCCATTTCAGTGTTTGACTTTCCGGAAGCTTATTGGTTTTAATTCCGCTTCTGTCTGGAGAAAGCCAAAAATAAGTCGGGCTCTTCAGCGGGCGCAGTGAGTTGTGCAGTTCAATTCGACTAAGACCGCATCTTTCAATTTTGTCCTTTATAACATCTACAACAGCCATATTACTCTTAACCCCCATAATTATTATATCTTAATATATTATTTTTTCAAAAGTAACGCTCATATCAGAAACGTTAACCTTTGTTTTATAGCCAACTAACATCCAACTTGTTGCGTATGTGTGAGTCAGTGTATTTGCCCAATATGTTCTTGGAAGATTGTATGCGGTAGATGGTAGCTTAAATGCTAAAATATTTTCGATCTCCGCATATGTCAAAACTATCTTCTTTTCCCAGCTTTCGTACAAATACTCTGCCAGAGCACGGTATTTATCGCTTATTTTTTCGACAGGGAACGCAGGTTTTTCGGATTTATTAAGATCCTCCTTCTGTTCCTCAATAAGTTTTTTTTCCAATACCTCAACCTTATTTTCGAGAACCTTAATTCTGCTCAATAATTCTAAAATAATTGAATTTGTATCCATTTTTACTCTCCTTTCTTTTTTTGCAATACTATTATATACCATAAAAAAGCATTTGTCAAGTACTAAATAGTAGAAAATACATTTTTGTACATTTAAAATAAATTATATATCTTTATCAAACAACAGTTATCTTTTTATTCTTATAAGCATTTCATAAAATCTAAAATATTGCGCAGGGAAATATTTGATTTGTAGCGTTTTCGCAAACTCTTTGAGCACATCATTTACGGCGACATCAAAACGCGATATAATGTTTTCAGGAAAATTGAATATGATGTGTCCGGCGAAAGGATTTTGCAAGGTAAAAGCTAGGTTTTATAAGGCTTATCACTCCACCATGTGTCAATGATGGGACTAACGCGTAGAGATGATGGGTCTGATCGGCGCAGGTAACAACCCCATGGTAGGAATGACGGTAGCAGTAGCAGTAGCTATTGAGGAAGCTTCTAAGTAAGAAAACCATTTGCTCCAATGGGAGCGGCAACACCCGTCATTCCAAATGACATGTTGCTGTTGCAGTTGCGATCGAAGAAGCAAGCAAGTAACTTACTTTTCTTTTAAAAAAGAAAAGGTAAGCAAAAGAAAACTTTGCAATTAAGCCAATCAAATAAAAAAGTTGGACACATCATTTTTGAGGTTTCAAGAGTGATGTGTCCAATATTTTTTTGAGGCTGATTGTTACAAAGTACTGTATCAATCTTCAAAATCCACGCCGCCGAAAGGATACTCGATGCCCGGCATTGCATTCACTTTTTCGATATAAGCCTTGAATTTTTCGCAATCCCGAACACTGTCAAATACATGATCCCCAATATGACATAAAATATAGTCGCGGTTGTGGTGTGTATAGGCAAGGTCGTGGTTGTAAACTATTTCAGTCATGAACGGATTATTCTCATATCTGTGTTCTCCGAGAGGAAGGTTATCTTCAAACAGAGCCGTTTCGTACCATTTTTCCAAAACCTCATACATTTTCTCGTAATTCTCGACGGTTACATAGCATTTGGCAAGGTGTGTATAAAGATTCATATAAACATACGAGATCCACGCCTTATCCCCAAGATAGGTGAGATCCAGGATCTTTTCGGCAGTTTCATAAGCAAATATTTTGGTTTGGGTATCGGGGAAGCGCATGCGCACCAGTGCCCATGCCATGCCTTCGCCGTAATATTGGAAAACCTGCTGGCACCAGTAATTTTTCTTTTCATATCCGTCGGTTTTCGACAGCATTTCTGCCTTGAGAGTACCCCAATCGCCGCCCATATTGGCTATGCGAAGCGCGTTTTCGGAATCAAAAAGACGTTCGCTGTAGATGTGATGAAGTGCTTCGAGCGTTTTGCTTCGAAGATCGTTGTCGGCGCTTTCATCCAAAACTTTTTCGTAAAATTCTGCGGCTTTTTGATTGTGGCGAATATAATCTTCCTTATCATCCGGGCTTGCGCAGTATTCGTGAGTTTTGGCAATTTCAAAACGGATAAAGTTATTGTGGGGATATCTCTCGTACAACTTCATCCAGGTTTCAAGTGCATCTTCGTTTGAGGTTTCGAGGGCATCGCAGTATTTCCGTGTTTCTTCAATTTCTTTTTCCATACTGTCTGGGCTGATTCCGAAAAGAACGTCGGCCGATACGCCGAAAAGCGCGGCAAGAGGGACGATTTGTGAAATATCCGGCGAGCAGGTTTCCATTTCCCATTTTGACACCGCCTGTGCCGAGATGTTCAATTGTGCCGCAAGTTCTTCCTGTGTCATTTGGCGTTCCTTGCGGAGTTTTCTGATATTTTGTCCTATTGTCGTCATGATTTTTCTCCTTTGAAATGATTTTCGGTACCGTTGAGAGTATTATACCAGAAAAATATTTTATTTCAATAGATTAAATTGACAGAAAAACACAACCATGGGTTGTATCAGAAATGCCACGCCGGTTTGTGAAAGCAACGGTGCACATGTCGGGCAGATGGAAGTAGGCATTTGCGTAATTCTGAACCCAAAAAAGAAACATATGCGTGCGTTTTTTGTGTGTTTAATTTTACGAAGCTGCGATTTTGTATATCACTTAAAGTATGTACAATAAATGCCACAATTTTAATAAATAGTATCATATATTTCATTGAATATAGTTTGACTGCTTGACAATATCCATGATTTAATATACAATATGTTTATTCTGAAAGGAGGATCGATAATATGAAAAGAATCGAATTCAATTCACTGAAAAAAATAGTGTGTATTGTGTTGGCATTAATGATGGTTGCTTCGCTGGCTATTATGCCCGTATCAGCCGATGATGTTGATGAACATACACATACACCCAATCAGTTGGGCGTTTGTACCGGCTGCGGTCTGAATATAATGGGGCTTCTCAATCAAGCTTACATTTATTCTTTCCCCCTTGTGCTCATGGATGTGACCAAAGAAAAAACCACTAATACAGAAACCGCAACCTATACACAGGCACCTGTTAATCAGTTCGTTCACGTACCCGCACTTGCCGACGCAAACGCAAAGGATATTGTGCTTCCCAATGTGGATACTCTGTATAGTCAAGCATTCCTTGATCTGGAAGAAAGTCCTGTTATTATGGAAATGCCCAAGACAAACCGCTATTGCATTATGCAGCTTATGGATGCTTTCAGCAACACCGTGGAAATTGTTGAATGTATGTACCAAGAGGGCAGAACTACATACATTATTACCGGTCCCGGCTTTGCGGGTGAAATACCGGATGGCATGGTTGAGATCAAGTGTCCCACTAATATGGCTTGGATCCTTGGACGTACTGTATGTGCGGACAATGAAAACAATGCACTGGATAATTGGATCGTTACCAGAACGATCCAGTATCAGATGAAGATGTACACGCTGGAGCAGTATAAAAACGGCACACAGGATATACCTGCCAAGGGCGAGATTGAAGAAGAATACAAGGATATCGTCCCGCTTAATTACGTCATTTATAATCTTTCGGCAAAGCAATATTTTGAAAGAGCGAACAAGCTTCTTGAAAAGAATCCTCCTAAAGAAGCCGACGCACAAATGATAGCTGCCATTTCCGCAGTGGGAGTTGGTGCAGGACTCGAATTTGACTATGAATCTCTCGGAGGAGAGGCTGCGGTTACCCTGATGTACGGGTGGATAAGACAAAACCTTGTTTCCAACTGCACAGCCGGCTCTTTGCAGTATTACAAAGCCAATGGATGCTGGAACTATGCAGGCGCACCTATCGGTGATTACGGTACCGCCTATATTTACCGTTGCTTGATTGCTCTGGGAGGATTCGGCGCCAATCCCCCCGAAATGGCTATTTATCCGAATGCAACCACAGATGTAAACGGTGCCGAGCTTACCGGCGAGAAATCGTACACAATACATCTCACTCCCGAACAGCTTGCGCTTCTCAACAAAAACGACGGCTTTGGGTTCTGGTCAATCACTGCATACGGAAAGGATCAATATCTCATTGCCAACGAAGAGAACCGGTATTGCATCAATGACCGCAATGCAGTATTTAACAAGGATGGCAGTATTGATATTTACGTTTCCAACAAAGCACCCGCTGACAGAGAAAAATATCCCAACTGGCTTCCTGTAGGTACAGAAGGATTCAGCCTTTACTTCAGAATTTATCTCCCCTGCGATGAGATTCTTGCAAACGATTGGACGATGCCGGCAATAGAAGTGTATAAAGAACAGGGTGGCGCTTTCGAAACGGGAGATTTTGCAATTGTTCATATTGCTATGGTGCTCGTTGCTGCCATGGGACTTTGTGTCGTTGCTTTGAAAAACAGAAAGATAAAGATTTGATAGTATTGAGTTTTAAATAATAAATCCAATTTTATAAGATCATAACCAAATAAAAAGTCAGACACATCATTTGGAAGCAATTCCTTATGATGTGTCTGTTTTTTCGTTATTTACCCAGCACGTATGCCAGTAACAGCTTTGCGGTGTTTTCCACACCCTTTCGGTGAGTGCGCTCCACGCCGTGGCTGGCGTACACGCCCATACCGATGAGGGCGGCGCGCAGATTGTTGCCGCCTTTGATGGCAGCGCCCGCATCCGAGCCGTAGCGGTAGAAAAGATCCACCGCATAGTCGCATTCGCTGTGCTCAGCCGCGGCAATGAGGCGGCTTGTCAGAGTGTAATCATAGGGCAGGGAAGCGTCCTTTGCGCAAATAGATACCTTCTCTTCGCTTCCATCCGAATCGGGACCCAAAATGGCAATATCCACCGCCAGGTATTCCGAGACCTCGGTGGGTACGTAAACGCCGCCAAGACCGATCTCCTCATACATGGTAATGGCAAAAACGGTATTGTATTTCGGTTTCAAATTGTTTTCTGCCATGTATTTCAGAGCCGTGAAGCAGCAGGCAACGCTTGCTTTGTCGTCGATGAAACGGGACTTGATATAACCGCTTTCGGTAACGGTAAAGCGGGGGTCAATGGAGACATAATCGCCATGGTGAATACCAAGCTCCTTTACGTCGCCGGCATTTTTCACCTCTTCGTCAAGAAGCACGTGCACGGTGTTTTCGTTTCTTGCCATGGAAGCGGCATCGTCATACGCATGGGAGGAATGGTGGGTGCAGGCAAGCATTCCGGTATAGGTTTTGCCGTTTCGGGTATGGACGGTTACGTTTTCGCCTTCCACGTTGGCATAGTTGATGCCGCCAAGGGCGCGGATGCGCAGCGTGCCGTCGCCGTTAATGCCGCGCACCATGAAACCAAGGGTGTCCGCATGAGAGCTGACGCATACGGTTTTGGAACTGTCTTCTCCGGGGACGGTGATGTAGGTAGTATCGCGATTGTCATAGGTTACGGTATACCCGAGCGCCTGTGCCAGTTCTTCCAAAACGGGCTTGATCTTTACATAGTAGCCGGTGGGGCTGGGCGTTTCGATTAACTGCTGCATGGTTTGCAGTAAATAAGAAGTGTCGATTTTCATGGGGTAGCTCCTCTACTGAATATAGAAATGCACTTGTTTTGCAAGGCTTGATGGAATACAGATCAATTATACTACCGATCGTGTGTCGTGTCAATGCGTCGGAAATTATTTTTTGAAAATAGAAAGATAAAATGCCGGTCCCGTTGCAGGAATTAAAAACTCAATAAAATTCAGACACATCATTTGGAATTTTTCGGGATGATGTGTCTGATTCTTTTTTCGAATACCTTGACTTATTGTTTTTTCTGTGCTACACTCTCAATTGCCAATAAGCAATACTACGCAGTATTAAGGAGATTCTTATGAACACATTTCGCAATCCGATTGCCGATTTTGACACCCCCGATCCTTTTATCACCTATGATAAGGAAACAGGTTATTATTATTCGCTTTTTACCCGTCATGAATATTTGGAGATCTTCCGCTGTAAGCATGTGGCTGATATCATCAGAAAGGGTGAATCTAAGATCATTTACCGCCCGAACGGTTTAGAGCAGGGTATTTGGGGTGATATTTGGGCGCCCGAAATGCATAGAGGCTCAGACGGCGGCTGGTATATTTACACAAGCGGGCGCATCAAGGAAGATAAGGGCCCGAAAAGACTAATCGTTCTGCGTGCGCTGTCCCCCGATCCCTTTGGCGATTGGGAATTCGTTTGCAAGCCCACGCCCGATATTTTCTCCATTGACCCCACATCGTATATTGCCAAAGACGGAAAGCAGTATATGTGCAATTCCCGCGTAGATGACGAGCTGGGACAGGTGCTGGATATTTACGAAATGAAGTCCCCCACCGAGCTGAACAGAGAAAGATGGGCAAACATTGCCATTGCCGAAAAGGAGTGGGAACTGATTCCTCCTTATGTCGGCGACTGGGCGTGCGTGGAGGGCGGCTTCTTTGTGGAAAAGAATGACCGTTTATTCATCATTTATTCCGCCAACGGCTGTTGGTCGGATCACTACCTTTTGGGTGTGCTGGAGCATACAGGCGGCGATCTTTGCGACGGCGCCAACTGGAAAAAGCACGATAGTCCCCTGCTCGTTTACGGAAACGGCGTATACGGACCCGGTCACGCTTCCTTCTTCTATTCTCCCGACGGCACCGAGCTTTGGTGTGCCTACCATGGACTGAAGCGTCACAACGAAAAGGCAGAGCCCGATACCCGTTACATGAACATCCAAAAGGTTGATTTTGACGAAACCGGTTATCCCGTCATGGGCGTTGCCATCGGTTACGATGTGGATATTCCCTGTCCCTCCGGCGAGGAATAAGCCCCCCAAAAATTGCATCATAAAAACAAGACACATCCTATCGGATTTTTCCGAACGGTTGTGTCTTACTTTTTTTAAAAATGTATTGACAAAACGACAATGATATGATATGCTGTATACACAATAACGACAAAAGGTAATCGGAAAGGAATGACGGTATGTTACGAAAATCTATTTGGGTGTTGGCGCTGTGTGCGTTGGCACTGTTAAGTGTATCGTGCGGCAAAAAACAGCCTGATAAGGCGCCCGACAAGGAGCAGGGCAAGGAGCAGGGGACGGAAAACGAAGCTTGCGAGCATATGATCATGATCGATGCGGCGGTGGAAGCAAGCTGTACAGAACCCGGCAAGAGCGAGGGAAGACACTGTTTGACCTGCGGTGAGGTGTTGACGCAGGCGCAAGAGATACCTGCCAAGGGACATACATGGCAAAACGGCGTTTGCACCGTCTGCGGGGCGGTGAACGAAACGCAAGGGCTTTTATTTACCGAAATGGACGGATACTGTGTTCTCTCGGGCATGGGAGATGGCAAAAACGGGGCTGTGATCGTGCCCGCAGAGCATAACGGACTGCCGGTAACGGCGGTGGCAGAAGGGGCGTTTACGGGCTGTGAAGCGTTATATTCCTTGATCCTTCCCGAGGGAATTACCGAGATCGGCGCATTTGCCTTTGAAAACTGCACAAATCTAAAGAGCGTGACCCTGCCCGAGAGCTTACGGGAGATACAAGAGGGTGCCTTTCTTCGTTGCAGTTCCTTACAGAAAATTGCCCTTCCCGAAGGGATCACCGCCATTCGCAGCGCTGCTTTTTGCGATTGCAAGGGACTGACCGAGGTAATACTGCCCCAAACGCTTCAAAGCATCGAAGATACTGCCTTTTCGGGCTGCTCTCGGATGAAGGGATTTGATATCCCTGCAGGGGTGACTCAAATTGGCTGGGATGCCTTCTCTTTCTGCGAGGCAATGGAGAGCTTTACTGTGCCCGAGGGGGTGACGATGATCGCGGATGCGCTGTTTCGGGGCTGTAAAAAGCTGAAAACTGTCAATATCCATGACGGGGTGACCCAAATCGGCAACTCTGCTTTTGCGCAGTGCAGTGCGCTGAAAACGGTTATCATTCCCGAGAGCGTGCGCGGCATTGACAGATTTGCCTTCCAAAAATGCACCTCCCTTTCGGAAATTGTACTTCCCGAAGGGATTACCGCGGTAGTGTATCAGCTGTTTGACGGCTGCATCGGGCTGAAAAAGGTCGTGCTGCCCGAGAGTGTTACCTGTATTGACGAGTATGCATTTCGAGGATGCGTAGCGCTTTGTGAGATCAAAATCCCCAAGAATGTTACCCTCATTGGCGGCTACGCCTTCCAAAACTGCAAGGCGCTGACCGAGATCGTGATTCCCGAAAAGGTTGCCAAGATCGATCTGTATGCCTTTGACGGATGCGCTAAGATGGAAAATATTTATTGCGGTGTGAGTGCACAGCCCGAAAAATGGTGGCCCACATGGAATTTTAACTGTCCCGCCACTGTTCACTGGGGCGGCAGCTGGGAATACGTTGACGGCGTGCCGACCTTACAATAAACAGAATAGAACGAAAAGACACATCATGTGAAAAAGCGTGATGTGTCTTTTATTGTTTTGGGGGATAGGGAGCGCGGATGTCGGTCAGCCCCAAGATATAATCGGTGGAGGTTTTATAGTATTTTGCTAAGGAAATGAGCAGGGGAAGGGGAATCTGACGCTGTCCGTTTTCATATTGGGAGTAGGTGTTTTGTTTTATGTGCAAATAATCGGCAATTTCTTTTTGCGTAATATCGGAATCTTCCCGCAGATCGCGTAAACGCACCGCTATCCCTCCCTTGCATAAACTTTATATTTATATATATTATATATATTATATAAAATCTCAAAACGAGATATTGACTTTTATCTCATATTGTGATATTGTTGTTTTAGATAATATATGTTTAAGAAAGGAAATAACAAATGAAGAAAACGTTTTCCCTGTTGCTGGCATTCTTGATGGTGTTGGCCGTTATTCCGATGGTAACAATCAATGTGAGTGCGGCTACAAACTTAACTGAAGAACAGTTTTCCAGCAAACTTGCTAAATTGAGAGTAGAATATCCTGATGGGAAATATTGGAATCAGTATAATGGTGTTGATACTGAAGGAATTGCAAAGGCTGGTAATGTTGTTTGTTCAGGTGTATCTAACTACAATGGTGTTAAATGCACTAAAAACGGTTATTGTGCATATAAAGGTGAACCCTGTACGTGTAAGTGTGGCTATTATAATGGGTGGCAATGTTTTGGATTTGCTAATTTAATGGCATATAAAGTTTTTGGATCTTATGCAACAACAAATTATAATGCTAGTGGTGTCAATAGTAACAAAGGATGGGGTTATTATAAGACAGTAGATAAATATTATGCTGGTGATGTTGTAAGAATCAATAACAATCATTCGATTTTTATTACGAAAGTATCGGAATCAAAAGTGTATTATGTAGAATGTAATAATGATGGACCCTGCATGATTGATTGGGATAATAGCATAACACTAACATCATTAAAATCTCAAACTACCTTTGTGGTTCGTATGAATGGCAATACCCTCACTGGAACCGGAACAACAATTCCAATTCTTACTATCAACTACCACGCCAACGGCGGTACCATAGATTCGACTATTACCGGTCACAAATACGAAGTTACAGCAAACGAAGGACTGAATATGCGAAGCGGCGCGGGAACAAGTAACAGCCTTGTTAAATCGTTTGCAAAAGGAACCACCTTTACGGTGGATGTCGGTAACACAAAAAATGCCAATGGATATACATGGGGAAAAACTACCATTGACGGAAAAACAGGCTGGGTCGTTATTTCTGATTTCGTTTCTGAAATAGCTGTTTTACGAAATACCGATTATTATCTGTCCTCCTCTTTGGTTTATAAAACATCGACATCCGATGCAATCAATGATAAAATTTTGTATGGCGTTACTTTTCCAAACGGTCTGTATAATGCATCCACCTTTAAACTAACACGCGAAGGCTATCGTTTTGTAGGGTGGTCGGCATCGCCGGATGGCAGCACAACGGTGTTTGATCAAGATGCTGCATTGAAAGCGGAAGATGTATGTCCCGAACTGAAAGACGGCAATAAGAGTATTACACTATATGCGATATGGGAAAAAGACTGTTCTGAAAACCATAATTATCAGTATTCGCTCAGTACTGCGCCTACAGCATCTGCCACCGGTACTTTGACGGGTACCTGCACTGTATGCGCCGGCACAACAACGATAACTTTGCCGAAGCTTTCCGCAACCGACTATACCTACAGTGTTACCAAGGCTGCTACCTGTACAGAAGCGGGCACAGGATGTTACACATGGAAGACGACCACATATGGAAGTTTTGTTTTTGATATAACAATTGCCGCCCTCGGTCATGATTACCAAAACGGCATTTGTACCCGCTGCCTGGAAAAGGATCCCGATTATACGGTAGTTGACCCGAATGCACCTTCCATTGTGATCGGAAACACGACCGGTACTGCCGGTGATACAGTGACCGTGACAGTCGATCTGAAAAACAACCCCGGATTTGGCGGCATGGCATACAATGTTTATTATGATTCTTCCGTTTTGGAACTGATTTCCTATGAATTGGGTATTGGTGCCGCTATTTGCGTAGATTCCGGCATAGACGGTTATGTCGGCAGAGTAAACTTCCAGTACGGCGGTATTACCAATGTGACAGGCGACGGTATTTTGGTAACCATAACCTTTAAGATCAAGGAAAATGCCAAGGAAGGCTTTACTGCCATCACCGTAGTTCCCGAAAAAGGTTCCTCCTTCCGTTATGAAGGACGAAATGAGATAGACTTTGACTTGGTTGGTATCGACGGCGGTATCACCGTGATTGATTATATCAAGGGTGATATCAACGGTGACGGAGCGGTCAACAACCGCGATGCTGTGCGTTTGATGCAGTATCTTGCCGGTTGGGATGTGGAGATCACCGAAGCTGCCATGGATGCAAACGGCGACGGCACGGTCAATAACCGCGATGCCATTCGCATTATGCAGTATTTGGCAGGCTGGGAAGTTGAACTGTTTTAAATGAGGTACATATCATGAAGAAAGTATTAAGTATTTTTCTTGCGGTGATCATGCTCACATCGGCTTTGATGCTCAGCGGCTCAGTGCTGGCTGAAGAAGCTTATCAACTGACCGTGACCGATGTGAAGGGCTCGGTTGGCGATACGGTCACGGTGGATATTGCATTGAATAATCCCTACGGTTTTGGCGGTCTTGCCTATGATGTAATATTCGACAGTACGGTATTAAAACCCATTTCCTATACCTTAGGTTTGGGCGCTGATATTTGTGTGGATTCCGGTATTGACCGCTATGAAAACAAGCTGAATTTTCAATACGGAGGGCTCAAAAACATCGAAGGCGACGGTGTTTTGGTGAGCATTGTTTTTGAGATCATCGGTTCCGCTTCCACTAGTATCAAAGTTGTTCCCGAAAAAGGTACTACCTTTTACTATGAAGGAAGAAAGGAGATCAATTTTACACTGTCAGATGCCGCAGGCAGTGTACAGATTTCCAATTATGAAAAAGGCGATGTCACACTGGACGGCAATGTGAATATGGACGATGTAACCGCATTGATGCGCCATATTCTAAAGGCCCATACGATCACCAATACAGAGGCGCTTGCCCTTGGTGAGGTGACCGGGGACGGCACACTGAACATGGATGACGTTACAAAACTCATGCGCTATGTCTTAAAAGCCATTGATTCGCTGTAAGCTTTCATATAATAAACTATACAAGTAAATAACAGCCACCATAACGCTGTTATCCGCCAAACGGCAAAACAACACACATTAAGGAGATATCAATGTTAGTTTTAGCAGCAATTTTGGGGCTCACCGGACTTTACTGCGTGATCAATGGCATTCGAGAGGCAATTGGAACAACAATATCGGGCAAATTCGATTCCGCATCCATTGCGTTACTGCTTGTCGGTATTGCCTTCATCGCCCTTACTGTGCTTCTTGTTATCTTAAACGATAAAAGAACAGCCAAAAAGCGATCGAAAGAAGAAATAGAGCGCGATCAATTTTTGGAAACAAACGGTCAATGCGCTTGTGCACGTTGCGGCTTGAATTTGAGACTGATTCCGCCAAAAGATCTGAAAAGAGATGTTAAGTGTATTGATGGAAAATTGTATTGCGGTGTTTGCGCCGGCAATATAGCCATTCATAATAGCAAACCGAAAGGAAAAGACAACTATGTTAAATAAGATCATCAGAAAACAAAAAACAGCAAACTTCACAAAATGGGCAGGCATCGCGCTGACCTGTATATTCATTGTACTTATAATTTCCGTCAATGTCTTCCATTTTACGATTCCGGCACCCGATGCGGTAATTGTTATCCTATCCTGTCTTTTGTTTGCAGGTCCTGTTCTATTGATCGTATACTTTGTCAATTATCTCCCCTTTGAAAAAAGCATGAAGGCGATAGAAAAGAGCGGAAAGAGCCTTGATTTCTGCTTATCCGGTTTGGAAAATGCAGAAAAAATGCCCAAAAGCAAAGTCATTTGCGCCGAGCAAGCCTTGATTTTTGAAAGACAAAAATGGGTCATTCCCTACGATTCCGTTTTGTGGATCTACAAGCAGGTTGTCAAAGGTGCATACGGCTTGGTCACCGTGGAAGTAAACATGATCATCGTCACCGCCGGCGGAGAAAAATTAAAGGTAACAAAAGTGGACGACAATGAACTGCTATGGCTTTTGCACAATTATCATACCCGCTTTCACAGGGAATTCTTCTTTGGTTACGGCTCCGAGCAGATCAAAAAATATAAGGAATTCAAAAAGCGCCATCAGACAAATGAATAAATGCAAAAAGGAACTTGTGCGCGCGCACAAGTTCCTTTTTGCCTATTTATTTTTCCATAGCAAGCGTCAAAAGATTGTCAATTACTTCCGAATAGGTCATTCCCATATGCATAAAGAGCTTGGGATACATACTGATGGGAGTAAAGCCGGGCAGTGTGTTGATCTCATTGAAAATAATGGTATTATCCTTTTTCACAAAGAAGTCCACCCGGGAAAGCCCACGGCACCCCATTGCTTTATAGATCCGCTGTGCCAGCGAGCGCACCTTATTTGCTACTTCCTCGTCCAGTCTGGCAGGTATGTAGTAGCTGGCAGTGGAGCTGACATATTTGGTTTCATAGTCATAGAAGGCAGCACCCGGGTCGATCTCTCCGCAGGGGGATGCGATCGGATTTTCATTGCCCATCACCGCCACTTCGATCTCTCGTCCTTCAATAAACTCCTCGATCAGCGCCTTGCTGTCCTCTGCCAGTGCTTTGTCCAGTGCCGCACGCAGTTCTCTGTCGCTCTCCACACGGGAAACACCCACCGAAGAACCGGCGCAGGCAGGCTTGACAAACACGGGATAGCCGAATCCGCTCTTAACGGCAAATCGGATCCTGTCATATGCCTTATCCAAGTCCTCTTTTGCCACAAGAATCGCTCTTGCCTGGGGAATACCCTGGCACTTGAGGATCTGCTTGGTAATGCCCTTATCCATGCAACAACCCGAAGCAATGCAACCGGGACCCACATAGGAAACGCCGCACATATCCAGCAATCCTTGCATTCTGCCGTCCTCGCTGTACGCGCCATGCATCACGGGGAATGCCACATCTACCGTCAAATAGCTTGCCGGTTCCCCTTGGGGACATAGGCAAAGACGGCTGCCGGGGGTTAAATAGGCGGGGGTCAGATGTTCGGTATCCTCGATCCACTTGCCGTCACGGATGTTTTCATATGCCCCCCGATACAAATACCAAGCACTGCCATCGCGGGTAATACCCACAGGCAGAATATTGTATTTTTCGGTATCGGTATTGGTGATCACGCCGTAGGCACTTTTCAGCGATACCGCGTACTCGGAGGAATTGCCTCCAAACAAACAGCAAAAATTAATTTTATTCATATTACAATTAGCTCCATATTGAATTTGCGTTGCTATCATAGCACATCAAAACGATTCTGTCAATCGTTTTTGTCAAGAGAAAAAGCAAGAGGCAAAAGTTCTGCCAAAGTATATGTTTGATACGCCTCGGAATTTCCCAAAACGATGGTAAACTCTTTATCACAAAACTCTGCCATCACCTGACGGCAAATGCCGCAGGGAGGACAAAGTCCTCCCGCTTTCCCTGCCTTACCGCCCGAAACGGCAATGGCACAAAAGCGGCGCTCTCCCTGCGAAACTGCACTGAAAAGTGCTGTGCGCTCAGCGCATACCGTGGCACCGTAAGTGGCGTTTTCGATATTGCACCCGGTGTACACCCTTCCCTCTTTAGTCAGCAGTGCCGCTCCCACGGTAAAACCCGAATAGGGTGCGTAGGCATTTTTTCTTGCCTGCTCTGCCAATTGCAGTAAAGCTTTATGATCCATGGTTAATCCTTTCTGATATCATTCCAAAAACTTTTCCCGGCAAAAGTATGTGCTATACCGAAATAATCCGCAACAGTGGCGGCAATATCGGCAAAGCTTTCCCTTGTTTTCAGATCCACGCCCGCTTTTACCTTTTCACCGTACACAATAAGCGGCGTATATTCTCGGGAATGGTCGGTGGAAGGCGTTGCGGGGTCGCATCCGTGATCGGCGGTAATGATCAAAAGATCATCTTTCCTCAACAGAGGGAAAAGACCTCCCAATTGGCTATCAAAAGCACTCAGCGCCGCTGCATACCCTCCTACATCGTTTCGATGACCGTATACCATATCAAAATCCACCAGATTTACAAAGCAAAGCCCCGAAAAATCCTTTTGGGCAAGCATTTTCACTCTGTCCATGCCTTCTGTATTATTGGCGGTACGGTAGCACTCGGTAAAGCCTCTTCCCGCAAAAATATCGTAGATCTTGCCCACCGAAATACTGGCAAAACCCTTTTCCCGCATCCAATCGGGCAGTGTCTTTCCGGGGGGCTGTATGGAATAATCATGCCGTCCGGCGGTGCGGTAAAAGGGATACGCCCCCGCAAAAGGACGCGCGATCACCCGGCCCACGCCATGCTCCCCCGTCAGCAGTTCTCTTGCGATCCGGCAAACACGGTATAGTTCTTCCAAAGGCACTTTATCCTCATGGGCAGCAATTTGAAATACGCTGTCTGCCGAAGTATAAACGATCAGTTCTCCCGTTTCCAAATGCCGTTTTCCATAATCCTTTATCACCTCGGTACCCGAATAAGGAAGATTACATATAGTACGATAACCGCTTATGCGCTCAAATTCCCGTATTACCTCAGGGGGAAATCCCTGCGGATAGGTAGGAAGCGGCTTTTGGGAGATCAGCCCTGCGATCTCAAAATGCCCAATGGTGGTATCCTTGCCAAGGGATGCTTCCCGCATACGTGCAAAGCTTGCCATCGGGTGCGGCACACCGCCGCCCACGGATTCAATGTTGTATAGTCCCAGCGAAGCAAGATGCGGACAATGGAAATTCGGGTGAGAACGGATGGAACCAAGCGTATTGCTTCCCACATCCCCAAAGTCTGCCGCATCCGGCAGTTCACCGATGCCAAGACTGTCCAGCACGATCAAAAACACACGTTTTTTCATTGCATCAAGCCAATTCCAGCGCAATTTCCATCATGGCAGTGAAAGAGGTCTGGCGCTCTTCGGCACTGGCATTTTCATCGGGATAGATCAGCGAATCGCTGACGGTGCAAATACAAAGCGCCTTTTTGCCTGCTCTTGCCGCATTGCAGTACAGTGCGGCAGATTCCATTTCCACGCCAAGCACCCCCATTTTTGCCCATTCCAAGCCGCTGGAGCTATCGTTATAAAAGGTATCGGAGGAAAAGATATTGCCCACCTTATAGCGTACGCCCTTTTCATCGCAAAGCTGTGCCGCACGTTTCACCAGCGAAAAATCCGCAATGGGGCAAAAAGTACCCGGCAGGGCAAACTGTGCGGCGTAATTGCCGTTGGTGCAGGCACCCATGGCGATCACGATGTCTCTTACATGCAGATCCTTGTCAAAAGAGCCGCAGGAACCCACACGGATGATATTCTCCACATCGTAAAAATGATACAGCTCATAGGAATAAATACCGATGGAAGGCTGTCCCATACCGGAAGCCATCACCGAAACTCTCTTTCCCTTGTAATAACCGGTATACCCCTGTATACCGCGTACATTATTCACAAGCACAGCATTTTCCAAATAATTTTCCGCAATGAATTTTGCGCGCAGAGGGTCTCCCGGCATCAGAACGGTTTTGGCGAAGTCGCCTTTGTTTGCGGTTATATGCGGTGTAGCCATCTCTTACCTCCTTAAAATTCTTTATTTGCCGCTTTTACGGCTTTGACCACGCGGCTGGTACCCAGACGGTGCGCCCCCAGTGCCAAAAAGGCTTCGGCGTCATTCAGATCCGAAATACCGCCCGCCGCTTTTACTTTCACGTTTTTTCCCACATGCTTTACCATCAGCGCCACATCCTCTTTGGTAGCGCCCCATTTGGAAAAGCCGGTGGAGGTCTTGATATAGTCTGCCCCCGCATCGGTGACGATGCGGCACATTTCAATTTTTTCTTCTTCGCTTAAAAGACAGGTCTCAATGATCACCTTCAAAACCTTGTCCTTGCAGATCTGCTTTAGAAAGCAAATCTCCTTTTCAATCTCGCTGTACCTCTTGTCCCGCAGCCAGCCCAGATTGATGACCATATCGATTTCATCCGCACCATCCTTCAGCGCTTCTTCACATTCAAAGCATTTGACAGAAGTGGTATTATAACCATTGGGAAAACCGATCACCGTGCAAATCGCAAGATTATTCCCTACATATTCCTTAGCCTGCTTTACATAGGACGGCGGCAAACAGACCGACGCTGTGCCATAACGCATCCCATCGTCTAAAACTGCCCGAATCTCCTCCCATGTGGCGCATTGTGCCAACAGTGTATGATCACAGTGACCAAGTATTTCTTTTATATGCACATCCATCACCTCATATACATTTTCTACCTTTAGTATACACCAAAAAATACCCGAACGCAATATCCTTTTGGGACAAAAAAGAAAATTTAGAAAGATGTTGACAAATCAACATTTTTGCTGTATAATTATGGATGTTGATTTGTCAACATCCATGAAAGGAGAATTCTATGTTAGATCGATTTGAACAGTTTTCGGGATTCATATCGGGAATCTACCGCAGTATTCAAAAATTAGAACGGGATGAAATGGTCAAATACGGACTAAAGGGGGCCTATGCGCAATATCTTGTGGTCATGAATCGTTTCAAAGAAGGCATTACCGCCGCCAAGCTTGGCGAAATATGCGATAAAGACAAAGCCGCCGTCTCACGCATCATAACCAATATGGAAAAAAAGGGACTGATCACCCGAAAAGGACAAAACAATAATTTGTACCGTGCTCTTCTCTTTTTAACCGAAGAAGGCAAAAAAGCCGCCGATTATGTAAGTCAGCGTGCCAAGATCGCCGTGGAAAAAGCGGGCGCGGGACTGGATGAATCGGAACGCACCAAACTGTATACGGCGCTTGGAATCATCTCTTCCAACCTGCAAAGCATCACCAAAGCAGGTATTCCCGAACAGTAAACAAAGAATAACAAATGAAGGAGAATTCATCATGAATAATTATATAATCATCACCGACACCGCCTGCGACATCCGCCCCGAAACACTTGCCGAGTGGGGCGTTACCTGCCTTGATCTGACCTTTCGATTTGACGGGGATGAAAAAGAATATTTTAATGGCGGTATGGACGTAAAAACCTTCTATACCCAAATGAAAGAAGGCGGCGTTGCCAAAACCTCCGCTATCAATATGGAGCGCTTCCGCTTGGCGTTTGAAGAGCATCTTTCCCAAGGAACAGATATTCTGTATCTCGGCTTTTCGGGCGGTCTTAGCACCACCTATAATTCCGCCCGCCTTGCGGCAGAAGATCTGCGCGGCATCTATCCCGATCGAAAACTGATCATCACGGACACCTTAGCCGCCTCCGCAGGTCAAGGGCTTTTGGTATATCTCACCCTGCAAAAGAAAAACGAAGGCGCTTCCATTGAAGAAGCGGCAGAATACGCCGCCAAGATCATTCCCCATCTGAGCCACTGGTTTACCGTGGACGATCTTGTATATCTGAAGCGGGGCGGAAGAGTCAGCCCTGCCGTGGCATTTGTAGGCAACACGCTGGGATTAAAACCCATTCTGCACGTAGATAACGAAGGACACCTGATCAGCAAAGCAAAAGTCAGAGGCAGAAAGAATTCCCTTGCAGCCCTTGCTGATAAATACGGCGAGCTGGCAGAAGACAAGGCAGGCGGCACTGTATTTATTTCCCATGCCGATTGCGAGGAAGATGCCAAATTGCTGGCAAAACAGTTAAACGAAACATACGGTGCCAAGGTCAGCATCATTACCGATATTGGTCCTGTGATCGGAGCTCATTCAGGGCCCGGTACCCTGGCACTGTTCTTTGTGGGTAAGGAACGGTAAGCTGTTTATAAACCATACTCATATGAAAAACAAGGCACAAATATCTGCAATTTTTATTCACGGTGTTATATTCCGCAGCAGTATATAAGTCTCAAATACAAGATTTTCGCAGGTGAAAGTAATTTCGCCTGCGTATTTTTGTACAATACTTTTCATTCCGATCACCCCGTATCCGTGCATGAACGGATTTGCCTTGGTGGTATTCAAATTGTGGACATCCACCGGTACAGATACGGGATTTTTCAAAACGATGACCAACAAATTGTTCTTTATCTTTGCCGAAACATATATCCGTCTTCGTTCAAGGGAGAATACCTTATCCACCGCTTCCATGGCATTGTCCACCGCATTTCCAAGCAGCACCGCCAAATCGACAGACGGTATTTTCAGTTGATGCAGATCTTTGTATTCAAATTCGATTTTAATATCCTTCTCTGCCGCAATACTGCTTTTGCTTTGGATCACGGTGTGCACCACACCCATGTTCTCCGATATCACCGATTGACTGGTCAGGTGATTATATTCACTGTGCAGTGCCTCAAGAGCGGCATCATAATTACCTCTTGTCAATTCATCGATCACACCCAAAAGATGATTTTTGTGATCGTGCTTCAATTTTAAGATCGCATCCCTGCTCTCAAGCAGCTCCGTATACTGCTTTGCCTGCATCTGCACCAATTTTTGCGCCATCTCCAACATCTTTTCCTTGGCAAGCGCTTCTTCCACTTCGTCCAAATGCTGAAAGATCAAAATGTTCAAAAATATCAAAAACGAATAGCAGATATACAGAATGCTTTTCAGAGCATCCTCTCCCTCCACAATACCGCCGTTATAATTGAACACCATGAGCAGAATTCCCGCCGCCACAGTCAAAACAGGTAAAATCAAAAGAGTTGGCATGTTTTCGGGCAATCTGCCCACCAACTGCCTATGCTTTCTGATGCGGATCCATACCGCCACCAACAGCACAAATAATCGTGCGCTCAGCATGCAAATCACACGATACCGCCAAAGCTGATATATTTCCGGAGTCTGTACCCAAAACATATCCGCCAGAAAAGACGCTACCGAAAGCTCGGCGATTTGCGATACTGCAGAAAAGATCAAAATATATTTTACATATTCGTTTTTCTTTGCATCAAACAAAAACGCCGTTACCGTAATCGGTAACACCAATGACAGTATGCACGCAATACCCGCCGGAATATAATACTGTAAATAGATAAACGCTACGGCAATGGCAACCAAATATACAGTGGTCTTCATTTTCCCCCATCGCGGCGTCAAGTACGCACCGAAAAAAATATATGCCGTATACACGACAAACGATGCATTGATGAAGTACTCTATCAGGGCGTTTAACAGATATAAATGATCATGCGATCCCATAGCGACCTCTTTAACTGCGTTCTAAATATTTTGCATATGCGATCAAAACCTCGGTCTTTTTGCGTACACTGATGGGGATCTCTCTTTTGTCCTCCAATATCACTGTGTAGCCGTTGATATCGTAGATGCGTTCCATATTCACAATATAACCTTGATGAATCTGATAAAATCCGTAATCCTTTAGCTGATCATACGCCAACGAAAGAGTGCCTCTGACTTCGATCTTGCGATCTGTCAAATGATACAGGATCTGATTGCCCAGCCGCTCCACATAACAGATATCCTGCACGGGAATGCGCAGCGGACGACCGTGAACATTGATGGTAATATAGTGCTTTT
>SVRY01000057.1 GCA_015064585.1 Oscillospiraceae bacterium | reverse complement strand
GCACCGGATAATATGTTCGTTGCGGCAGTTGTGATGCTGATGCTGTTTGCTGTGAAAAGTGTCCTGGTATTCGTATACTGTGGGTTGCTGTATGCGGCAAGCGGTATTCTGTTTCCTGTTCCGATTGCTATTTTGGTGAATATCCTTGGCAGTTTGATTATGGCAACGATCCCGTTTTGGATCGGCAAAAGAGCAGGCGTTAAGCTGGTGGATGGCTTGCTGCAGAATCATCCGAAGCTTAAATTCTTAAAAGATGCACCCAACAAATCGCCTTTCTTTATGTCTTTCTTTGTGCGGATTATCGGTATTCTGCCTAGCGATATTATAGGCTTATATTTTGGTGCAACAGGTGTCCGATACAAAAGCTATATCACCGGTGCAATTTTGGGAATGCTTCCGCAAACGGTTACGTTCTGCCTGATGGGGATGAGCATCAATGATGTCACATCACCGGAGTTTTTGATCAGCTTTATCTGCGAATTAGGTCTTATGATCGTTTCCATCACCGCATATGTGATTTGGATGAAACGCATGAAAAACAAAGAGCAAACAAAGAAAACTGCGAATGATGAACAAAACCTATGATTTTTTCCCAGCGGCTTTGCTGGGTGATATGCTGACAGCTCGCTTGATATCAGACAATCTGCAAATAAAAGTATCGCTTGGGGCACCTGCGATAGAGCAGGTGCCCCAAAGTGTTTTTATGAGGTGGATGCGACTGAGTGAATTGTAGTGAAATCAAAATTTATGGAGGACACTACAATCCGCAACAAAGCCATAGAAATCGTAAATCACGATATAATTTACATCTAAATGACAGCGGCAAGGAGCGAAATATCTCCTTGCCGCTAATTTTATGATTTTTAGAATATCCGGTCAAAATACTAACTTGTTAGTAATAACTTCTTTCTGTAATGAAGGTAAGGCAGCATAACGCAAAGCAATGCACCAAGCCAAGCAACCGGCTCGGATACAAAGAGTGCATCATTGCCCATCCAGTTGATAACAACCTTTGCCATAAACACACGACATACACATTCTGCTATTCCAGACAGCATCGACCACAGGGATATCTCCATAGCCTGCAATGCTTTCCGGAATACGTGAATAAGGTACAGAATGATAAGAAAACCTGTCATAATAGTTAAGTAATGCACGGCAATATCAAGTGCTTCCAATCCGCCAGCCTCGTTCACATCAAGGAATGATTGCAGTAGAAACCGTTTTACAAACATTACGAGTGTCAGAACAGCAACAGCCATAGCAATTACGATTTCGGTAGCGTTTTTTACACCAATTTTAAAACGGTCAAATTTTCCGGCACCGTAGTTTTGTGCGAGAAAGGTGGCGCATGCAAGACCAATGGATGTGGCGCTACACTCCAGCAAACCATAAACCTTGTTAGTTGCGGTATAACCGGCAATGAAAATACTCCCTTGTAGGTTAACAGAGGATTGAAGCAAAATACCACCGACGGCAATAACAATATACTGGAACGCCATAGGAATACCAAATTTCATAAGCGAAGCAATCATGTTCCAGTCCACTTTCCAGATATCACGGTCAAGCGCAAGACAATCGATCCTTCTGATACACACAAGACAGAAAAGGAAGGCCACAAGCTGTGCGGATACAGATGCAATCGCCGCACCAAAGATGCCCCATTTGAACACGAATACAAACAGACAGTCAAGCCCGATATTAAGTACAGCCGCAATAATCATCGCTACAAGCGGAGATTTACCGTCACCAAACGCGCGGAGAATGGAGGCCGCCATATTATATGCGGTAACAATAACTGTACCTGCAATCATCGTGATCAGGTAGGTGGTGGCGCCACTTATGATATCATCGGGAGTGTTCAGAAGATTAAGGAGTGGCTTTGCGGCAAGTATGCCTGCAACTGTCAGTACACCGCCGATAACAGCACAAAGCACCGTTGACATAGCGATGACCTTATTCATACTCTTATAGTTTTTGTCGCCAAAATATCGGGAAACAAAGGTGGCAAAGCCTTGGGTAAGTCCCATAACTGTCCAAAAGATCAGCCAATAGCACCAATCGGTAGCCCCGACAGCGGCAAGTGCCTTTACGCCAACACCTCTGCCTACGATGGAGGCATCGACGATCATATATAGCTGCTGTCCCAAATTAGTCAAAAGAAGTGGAAAAGCAAATTTCAAAATGTGTTTTGTGGGATTTCCCACAGTCATATCTACTGTTCTGCTCATATTTAGATTTTTGCGTTATCCTGTGAGGATATAACTCCCTTTTTCAAAAATGCCGTTGAAACTGTCAACAAAATAAAGATAACAGCTACATATACAGGAAATACAGAAATCGGGAGATACCGTGTCATAAAGCCAAACAGGGCAGGTAAGCCCAATACACCCACATACATTGCTGCCATTTCTACACCGGTTACAGATTGTGAAATATTCACTCCGAAGTCCTCCGGTGCAAGATAAAGAATGTTGGGCGCAAGAATTGCGTTGAATCCAATTAAGAATAAACCTATTACAGAGCACACTATATTTGAAATCTGTAGCATAATTACGCCAAGCATCGTAATTCCTTCAGCAAAGAAAATCACATTCCAGCACTTGATCTTATCAGCTATAAATCCTGCCAATAGCCGCCCAAGCGTCATACCAAGGTAGAAGGCAATAATCAGCTTTGCACCAAGATCAACCGATATATTTCTCGCTTCAACAAGATACGTTGCACCCCATCCCGTGCATAAGGATTCCAATCCGCAGGTAGCGATGCACATAATGCAGGCAATGCGGATATTTTTGCTTTGTAGCAGCTTCTTTGTGGGAACAACGATCTGCATCTCCTCGGTTTCTGCTATTTGTCCGCTGTGTTTTACCTTCTTCCATACAGGCATAGACAGTAATACGACAAGTGTGATACCTGCCTGAAGCCAAAATGCCATAAAATAGCCTTGATTCCAATTCTCTGCCTTAGAAAGTGCCAACGACATTAAATAAGGGCTGACGGAAACACCAATGCCATAGCAGCACTGCATAAAGTTCATATGTGAGGCTTTATAGTGCAAAGCTACATAGTTGTTAAGTACAGCATCAATAGCTCCTGCTCCGAAACCGATAGGAACGGAACAAATAATAAGCCATATAAAGTTGTGTGAGAAAGAAAACCCTAAAATAGAAATTGCGGTCATCAGCGTGCTGATAAGTGTCACCTTGGCTGTGCCGAAACGGCAAGCGACTTTCGCTGCGTTTAGACTTGAAATAATAGTACCCGCTGCAATAATCACAGAAATGATACTTGCGTACCCAACCGGCACATCTAAGTCCTTATAGATTGCAGGCCACGCTGCTCCGAATAGTGAATCAGGAACGCCCATTCCCATAAACGCTATATAAATTACGATCAATAACAGGGTTGCCATAAATATCAACTCCTTTAATACGCTATAATTTCGTAACCGTCTTCGGTCACAAGCACCTGTATTTCCCATTGTGCCGACGATAGTCCGTCTTTTGTAGTGACTGTCCATCCATCTGTTTGATTTATATTGATGCGATGACTGCCCATATTGATCATCGGTTCGATGGTAAACATCATTCCAGGCACCATCAGCATTTCTTCACCTTGTCGTGAAACATAGCTGACCCACGGGTCTTCGTGAAAAGCAAGACCGATCCCGTGACCGCCGATCTCTCGGACAACACTATATCCGTTTGCTTTTACAAAATCATTTATAGCCTGTCCCATATCTCCCAAGTGTCGCCAAGGTTTTACCTTTTTCAGACCAACTTCAAGGCTTTGCTTGGCAATATTTACAAGGCGTTTCTTTTCCAGTGACACACTCCCAATGCAGAACATACGGGAGGAATCGGAGAAGTAACCCTTCAAAATTGTGGAAACATCTACATTGATAATATCTCCGTCTTTGAGTACAGCATTTTTGGATGGGATACCGTGACAGACCACATCGTTGATAGAGGTACATACACTTTTGGGGAAACCTTCATAATTCAACGGTGCGGGAATCCCGCCCATAGCAGTGGTTTGCTCGTAGACCCATTTATCAATTTCAGCCGTTGTAATGCCGGATTTGATATGCTCTGTCACATAATCTAAAACAGCAATATTGATTTTTGCACTCTCACGAATACCTTGTATTTGTGTTTCGTTTTTGATGATTTTTCTTGATGGCACAACAGAGCCATTCGCTTTATGGAAATCAAGAATACTGTCAAAGCGTTCGTGACAAACCTTATATTTTTTACCGCTGCCGCACCAACAACGGTCATTTCGCCCTAATTTCATAATCTTTTAACACTCATTCCCTTGAAATAACACTTTCAAAGTAATATAATAAACTATAACATAATGTGAGAGTCAAGAGGTTTTACAAATATGTACGCAAGAAATCGTTTATTTTCTATCGGGGTTCTATCAAAACTGACCGGAGTGCATATTCGTTGTTGTTATTATGAGCAGTTGGGTATACTTCAGCCTGCTCATATTGATACTGCCAGTGGCTACCGTTATTACACCTACCGACAAATGCGTATTGTAGAAGCGATCCAATATTGTGTGGAACTGGATATTCCACTTAAAAAGTTTGCCGAATTTCTTTCGCAGGGAAACGGGCAAATCGACTACGAAAGTCTTGCCGAGTACGGCAGAAAGGTCACAGAAGAAAAACTGCAGAGCATCCGGATACGGCAGAAGCTTTTGGAGGAAATGCAAAAGGAAATGTCCCATGCTCAGGTTTGCGCAGAAAACGGAACAACCACTACAGTATTTCCGACACGGCATTTTTACTGTGTGGAATATGACGGCCCGCAAACAGGGGGCAACTTTCAGTCTGCTATGGTAAAGCTGATTAACGATATGGAACGGGATGGGTTTCAGGCAAATTATGATAACGGCATCCTGCTGAGAAAACAAAATAACAAAGTGGCTTCTTATTGCTTTGTTGATATTAAGCAGACGGATAAGGATATATCAGAGCATCCCCAGATCATTACCGTGCCGGCAGGAGTTTATAAATGTGTGACCGCCGAGAAAAGCGGTTGTGCAGAAAATTTGTTTGCTGATAAGTTACAATCAAAAGATGAAGTATTTATCATCGAAACCGAACTGTTTACGGGCAAATTTCCGTACGCAAATCCAACCTTTGAACTGCGATGCTATGTAGGTGCAGAGAAATGAACAAAAATGAACTTGAAGCATATATAACGGAGACCTACGGTGTTAGTGCCGAGTACCCTTGGCTCCGATACCCAACCTACGCTGTGTTTCGTCACAAGTGCAATCAGAAATGGTTTGCTGTAGTAATGGATATTCCAAGGTCTAAATTGGGACTGAATTCCGAGGAGAAGGTCAGCATTATGAATGTGAAATGTGATTTTATCCTCATCGGCTCCCTGTTGGAACAGAAAGGCTTTTATCCTGCCTATCATATGAACAAGGCAAACTGGATATCGGTTGCCCTTGACGGCAGTGCGGAGGATGAAACAATCAAATGGCTATTGGATATGAGTGTTGATATAATTGGTATGACTTGGAAAAGTTTATAGCGAAGGTGAAAAAGGTTACGGAAATAGAGGAACTGACACCCGAACTCGTACACGAATTTATTTCCAAAATTGAGGTACACAAGCCCTACCGTGAAAACGGGGTTAGGTATCAGCAGATTGATATTTACTATCACGGAGTTGGTATCATACGACTTGCTACCGCAGAGGAAATGGAAACGGCATTCCAAAAGCATATCGAGAACAAACAAAAAAATGAACAAAATACGGCATAACCGAAAAGGTTACACCGTAATTTGATTGATTAAAAGCCGCCCGAAGGGACTACCTGCTCTATCGCAGGTGTCCCTTCGGCAGCGCTTTTGTGTGTGTGTTTAAAGGGAAAAACGGGGAAGAGTCGTGTAACAGTTATCTTTATGTCATTGGTTCGTTCGTTGGTTCCTTTTGGCCTTTTTCTGTGTTTTTCGGGATTTTTGACTGTAAAGCTTGACCGAAAAATTTTTGGACAATATTTAAGTAATGGAATCGAACGGCGTCCATAAGTTTAAATATTTCCATTATTTCAAGGAAAAACTGTAATAATGGACGCTATAAAATTAATGGACGAAAAATTTAGTTAACTGTTAATCCGTTGCTCGTTGGTTCGCTAAATATGAAAAACCCCTCGATTTTTTGGTGAAAACGAGGGGTTTTGTGCATATATTCATGCCCTAAAAAGCGTTTGACACACTTTTTGACACACTTTTTGGTAGGGGATTATGGGTCAAAAATGCTTAAATATGGGGTTATATGCCGCTTTTAAGGAAATATTGCGTACTTTTCTGTTTTCTTTGACGTAAATTTAGACACAGATTTTACTTCAAGAATATCTATACAGCCTATGCACCGCAATTGGTACTGAAGTCGCACAAAAAATGTATTGGAGATTTGTGTCAACTTTTGCTTCAAATGGCTTTTTTTCGATTGCGAAAACCCTTGGTATGACTGGGTTTTTGCTGTTTTATAGCCACGGGTTTACCGTAGTATGCTATAACCGCCAATTTTGGTTAGAAGCACCTGCTTCACCAATTGTTGTAGGATGTAGCGGAGAGTGATGCGTTTGGTGGGATATTCCTTGTGTTGAATGAAAAATGTACGAAGTATGTCAATTGTATTGTCAATTCTCAGATTCCGATCAAAATAAGTATTGATATTTCTGGGTTCTTGCTTTTTAGAGCGTCCGGAAAGCAAACGGGTGCTCTAAAACCTAATTGTCGGCTCACAAGTCTATGTTGCTTGGCTGCTGCAACGTATAATAATTGGTTGCCAGCTTGTCCAGGCATTCTTTTTGGTGGGAGGCAGTCATATGGATATAGATATCACCGGTGACCTTGATGCTGGAATGACCCAAGGTTTTGGAGATGGATAATAAATTGATGTTGCTTTCCAGGCAGCGCGTGGCAAAGGTGTGCCGCAGGGTGTGGAAGTTGGCATTTTCCACGCCTGCTTTTTCTAAAAGCTTATGGTAGTTTTTATAGAAGGTTGCATTGCACAATGCTGTGTTAATGCGGCTGGAGAAAACATAATCGTCCTCTGAATGGACAAAGCCGCGCTCTTCCTTCCACTTCAGCTGGTTATTCTTGTATTCCATAAGTTCCATAGCCAAGGGCTCAATTATATGAATAAGCCTCTTTGAATTTTTAGTTTTGGGATCCTTGGGCGTGTATACAGTTTTGGTTTCACCCGCGACAAACGGAGTATATTCCCGTATGAGCTGAGAGTCAATTTTGATGGTCCTGTTTTCAAAATCAATATGTCGCCATTTTAAGGCAAAGAGCTCACCCTTGCGGCACCCGGTATACAAGGCCACAACCACAATAAACATAAAAGGCTTATTGAAGTCCCGTACGGCTGATAGTAACCGCAGCTCTTCTTTCTGGGTAAGGGCACGGTTTTCGTTTAGCCCTGTTTTGGGTATCTTAACGCCCAGGGTGGGGTTTACAACGATCAAATTGTTCTGAACAGCATAATTGAACACCATATGCAAAAAGACCTTTACACGCGTAAGATAGGCCTCACTCATTCCTTCTTTGCCACCCAGACGGGATAAATTATTGATGTGCTCCTGAACCATAAAGTTTGTGATTTTAGAAATTGGCATATCTCCTAATTTCCCAAAGTGCAACCGGATATACCGTTGATATCCGATGTAGGTATTTCCGCTGATTGAGGAAGCGCAAAAGGTATTCAAACATAAATGCGCCCAGTTTGCTAGGGTGATGTTTCTGGTAGGGAAGACCTGCTCAGTACGCCGGCGACTCAATGTGTTCAATTCCTCAAGCTTGATCTCCAGCTTAGCCTGAATTTCTGCTTTCGTTTTTCTGTAAATGTGTGTAATATCGCCTCCATCCTGCAGACGGACATAATAACGTCCGTCCTTTCTTTTTGTGATCTTGTAGTTGCTGATTGTTCTGTGCATAGTGATACCTCCTAAATTATAAAGTGCAATATAATTATAGGAGAAATTGTTGAAGAGGTAGCGATTTGCAGCAGGCTGATTGTTTCGCTGCAGAAAGGGATTGAGATAAAACACATAAAATGTTATAATGTCAACAGCAAACAGAAAAATGTTTCTTGCAATGAATGATCAACTGCCAAATGTAAAAGGAGAGAACAGCAAATGAAATTGCTGTTTAAGGAGACATCACCATGTTCAGAGAGCTTGTTAGAAAGAACAAACAAATACCTGCCGAGGAATGTATTGCATTGCTGACAAAGGAAACTCGTGGTGTGCTTTCCGTCAACGGCGATGACGGTTATCCCTACGGGATGCCCATGAACCATTTCTACAACCCGGAAGACGGTTGTATTTACTTCCACTGTGGCAGAAACGGACACCGTTTCGATTCTCTGAAGAGGTCAAGTAAAGCGTCCTTTTGCGTATGTGAGCAAGGATACAAGGAGGAGGGCGACTGGGCATTTCATGTTCGCAGCGTAATCGTGTTTGGCGTGGTTGAGATCATTGACGATGTTGATGTGGTTAGCCACATTGCGAGGAAGCTGAGCTATAAGTTCACGCAAGACGAAGCCTACATTCAAAACGAAATCGACCGTTTCGCAAAGGCAACGATCTTGCTGAAGCTGAAACCGAAACATATCTGCGGTAAGATAGTGCAGGAATCCTAACGAACAGACTTTGAGGAGATACCAATGGGGAAATACAAAATCAGAAGAGAGTTCTTTCCGTTCTCTTGCTTTACACCGCCGATCAGCGAGAAATTTCTTGCTATGGCTGTGCCCAATATGAGAACGCCTAAGTTCATTTACAAGGATAAAGCGCTTGATGTGACTCGTCATGAGATCGAAAGCTATGACGCAGAGATGATAGAATGCTTTTTGATGTCTCCGAAAGCCCTGGCAGAAAACGCTCCGTGCCTTATTTACATACACGGCGGCGGTTTCGTGCTTGCTGCAGCGGGCTATCATTACCAAAACGCCATGCGGTATGCCAACGAGGTTGGCTGCAAGGTGGTCTTCGTCAATTACCGCTTGGCAACGCAAAATCCCCATCCGGTGTTCTTTGAGGATTGCTATGCGGCTATGTGCTGGACATATGACAACGCAGAGAAGCTCAGGATTGATACTTCTCGAATCGGTATCAGTGGCGACAGTGCAGGCTCGACACTTGCGGTCGGTGTGTGCATGATGGCAAGAGACAGAAAGCATCCTGTGAAGTTTGCCTTCCAGATGCTGCCGTACCCCTTTCTGGATGCACGGAACAACAGTGAGTCCTGCAAGAAGTTCACCGATACACCAATGTGGAACTCATCGCTGTCAAGCCGTATAACGCCTATGACAAAGGCGGACAAGAGCCGTCCCGATTATGTTTACTATTCGCCGGTAGAAGCCGATAGTTTTGAGGGCCTGCCTCCTGCATACATAGAAACAGCGGAATTTGACTGCCTCCACGATGACGGTATTCTGTATGCCGAGCTGCTTCGTAATGCAGGCATAGAGGTAGTGCTGAATGAAACAAAGGGCACCATGCACGGCTATGATATAGTGCAAAGATTGCCTGTTACAAAAGCATCCCTTGAAGCGAGAATACGGTTTATGAAAGAGCAATATAATGGCAGATAACCTGCAATACCAATTAGCAGAATTCCCGGAGGTGGTAAATTGAACCCATCATACATACCGATAATCATTTTGTGGATTATCATATTTTATGTCCTGTTCCGCAATCGACGGGCAGCGGTCGCAAAGCAAATCATTAAGAAAAGAAAATTGGAGGGCAATACCGAAATGAAAGAGCTTGCAAAAAGATTTATTGATAAAGAGTGCTTGATTTCTTCCTTTGACAGCAATCATCAGTTTGAGGGC
>SVRY01000056.1 GCA_015064585.1 Oscillospiraceae bacterium | reverse complement strand
ATCCGGCGACAGCCGCCTTGCCCTCCACACTGCACAGATGTCAGTGGGTGTCAAGGACGGCATGCCGCTTGTATAATCCTTGACGCCCGCTGGCAGCTGTGCTACCTGTTTTGAGTCGTTCAAAAAATCCTACAACAACTTGACACCATCTACTGCCCGCTTTTTGTTGCAAATTTGACCGCACTGTGATATGATAAAAGAAAAGGCGGTGTTTTTATGACAGCCAGTGCTTTTTATCGACTAGCAGGCAAGCAAATAAAAGAATTAGTTAAGCCCTACGGATTCAAGAAAAATGGCAGATTCTTTTACAGGATTACCGAAGACGGCGTGGTTCAGCAATTTTGTATGCTTTGGTTGTATAGATCATTCACTTTGCGGTATTACTTGTCCAGTGTTTATGGCTATAATGGTCTTGACATAGAAGGGGACGAAATACACGGGATAATTAATGGTTCGATCAATCAATGGATAAGTGATGATTGTACTGGTTATGATGCTTGCGCTGACAACGCAATGGATTTTGCAACCGCAATCTGCTTAAAAAATGTTCAGGATGTGCTTATCCCTTTCTTTGAAACACATAAAGATCCTAAATCTGCAAGAGAACACATCGCAGCACATAATCCCCGGATTACTGGCGGTTTCGATAAATATGACCTGCGCGAGTTAGGTTTCTATTTAAGTTTGGGCAATATGGAGGCTTGTCAAGATTTCTTGGTTCACTATATAAAGAATAGCGATAAATACAATCCAAATTGGTGGCGGGAAACAGAACAGGAGTATCACTGTTTGCTGGATGCCATATGTACCAACGATACGGCATATTTATCAACATATATGGACAACAAGAAGCGCGCAACCTTTGCAGAATACAAGTGGAAAGCATAATGAAACAATATAAGAGAACCGGAAGCCGCAATTTGGCTTCCGGTTTCATTTTGAAGGATCAAACACTTGCGCACCCCCCGAAATCAGAATTTGTCGAAAATACGAGAAATCTTAAAAAACGGTATTTTCGACAATTCATCTATGTCAAGTTAAGGACAGCGGTTAAGGTTTGTAAAAACCTGCCTTTTACCTGTAAAAACGCATAAAAACTGCAGAAAAACACAAAATTCTTTTGCCCCATACTTGACATCAGCGTGTCCGGCTCACCGATTATACAGGACGGAAAACTGGTAGGCGCAGTGACCCATGTCCTGGTCAACGACCCCACCACCGGCTACGGTATTTTCATTGAAAACATGCTGGATGCAGCAGCATAATACGATACCGTTTCCTCTATCGTGCATCTTTTTCAAAAAGATGCACGATAGAGATTGACAAACAGGAAATATTTGCTATAATATCAACGATAAAAGGGGTATGCTTATGGCACTTAAATATATCGCTGACCGCTTAAATGATTATAACATCAATTTATTTGTCTCCGAATTAGCAGATGCAGCGAAGTATCTTGGTATTTTGCAGGCCAAAATTGATACATATCAATTCAATAGCATTTTGATACGTCTAAAGATGTGGTTGTGGGAATTTCTGCAGCAGGTAATGCTTCTTACGTCGTGGGCGCAATAGAAACTGCGAAATCACTCGGCGCTGTAACCCTAGGAATAAGCTGTAACCCCGGCACAAAAATACTGAATGCGGCAGATATTCCGATTTTTACAGATACGGGTGCAGAGGTTCTGACAGGCTCAACCCGTCTTAAAGCAGGTACAGCGCAAAAAATCATACTCAATACGCTCACCACCTGTGCTATGGCAAAAACGGGAAAAGTTTATGAAAATATGATGATTAATCTTTCTCCGTCAAACGAAAAACTAAAGCATCGGATGATCCGTATTGTAACAGAAATTCTTTCTTGCAGTGAAGATGAGGCAATCGAAAGATTAAACGCAAACGAGTGGAATATAAGACAAGCTGTTACGACAGCAAAAAAGGAGCGCGTGTAATGCTAAAAAGCAAAATTGAAACGCAAAACGGAATCCCGCATCTTTATATTGACAATCAAGTAACAAGTGCAATGGCATATACAACTTATTTTGAGGAACGAAGCCGATATGAAGATTTTATAAACGCGGGATACCGTATTTTTTTCGTCAACGTATCTTTTACCACATCTCCAGTAAACAGTTATGCAACCGGTTTCACTCCTTTTCGTATAGGTGTTTTTGAAAATCCTGATAAGCCCGATTATTCGGAGTTTGAAGATTCCGTATGCAAGATTCTCAACAAATTTCCTGATGCCATTATTTTTCCGAGAATATACATCAGTATGCCTAAATGGTGGGTAGACACGCATCCGAACGAAGTAACGCTTACTCCAAAGGGTGGATACCGGGAAATGCTGTTTTCAGATGCCTTTTGCAACGATGGCGCAGAATTGCTGATCCGTTTGGTTCAGCATATAAAAGTTTCTGATTATGCAGACCGCGTTGGCGGATGGCAGATTTGCGGCGGGCTAACGCAGGAATGGTTTCATCACGATTATAACGGAAGTCTCGGTCAGGCTGCCGAAAATGCTTATCTCAAATGGCTAAAGGAAGAATATGGCGTGGATGAGGCGGCACTACCGAAAAATGAAGAATTTCTTTATAACGGCGAAAACTATAACGAAAATGAAAATGCAAGACGATACACACTTTTTTGTAATCTCGGTGTTGCCAAAACCATTAATCATTTTGCAGAAACGATAAAGCGAGAAACAGGGTACGAGCAGATTGTAGGCGTGTTTTACGGATATGCTTACGAGTCAAACCACACGGTTATCTTTGGGTCCCATGCATTACGTGAGCTTTTGGATTCTCCTAATCTTGACTTCTTTTCGTCACCAAACGCCTATACGCAAAACCGCGCCTTTGGCATTGACTGGGCAGATATGATACCTGTTGATTCTGTGAAAAATCACGGTAAACTATGCTTTATGGAATGTGACATCCGAACTCATTTAACTACAAGTATACAAGAGGCTCGCCCGGGAGAATACCCCGACGATATTTATCGTACAAAAAACGGAACTTCAGTATGGGCAGGGCCACCAACGCCAGAACTCTCCCGCGAGGCTTTGCGGAAATGCTTTGTGCATCAGATAACCAAAGCCTCTGCAATATGGTGGTTTGATATGTGGGGCGGGTGGTATCACGATTCTATGCTGATGGAGGAACTTATCCGTTTTAAAAAGATTTATGACGAAGAGCCAATCGAAAAAAACGAAATTTTGTCTCCTGAAGTTGTGTTCTTTGCCGATGAAAGCGCTTACGCAAACTTATTTAGTCAGTCGCCTCATTTAAAAGGAATCACGAATACGCGTACAGCCATGGGAATCACGGGTGTTCCTTTTGATTCCTGTATGGTTGAGGATGCGGATTCTATTTTGAAAAAATACAAAGCCGCGGTGTTTCTCATGCCAATTCCCTCAGAGGCGGGCAAACACGCCATGTCTCTTTGTGATAAGATGGGGATTCCGTATATTTCGGCAACTTCCGATCACTACGAACTCACAATCGATGATATACGCGGATTTTATCAAAAAAACGGCATACATATATATGCTGAAAAGAACGATGTCGTTTACGTTGGAAACGGATATGTCGGTTATCATTCTGCTCATAAAGGCAAAAAACGGCTTGTGCTTCCCGAAACCTGCACCGTTACAGCTGTGTTCGGCGCAACTATCCCTTCGAGATTTACCGATACGTTGGAATTTGATTTAAATGAAAATGCAACCGCGCTTTTTTCAATTTCAAACACTAACTAAAGCATGTTGATCCTATATTGACACACTCGTGTCCGGCTCGCCGATTATACAGGACGGAAAACTGGTAGGCGCAGTGACCCATGTCCTTGTGAATGATCCTACCACCGGATACGGCATCTTCATTGAAAATATGTTAGACGCAGCAAGCTAAAGCCTCCCTCTGATGAGGGAGGTGGCTGCCCAAAGGGCAGACGGAGGGAGAGAAAAGGGAATGCTCATTCTCTCCCCCAGTCAGCCTGTTTGGCTGACAGCCCCCTCGTCAGAGGGGGCCTTGGTGGGTATCATCCTTACACCCATGTGCTTGTGAACGATCCTACCACCGGATATGGTATTTTTATAGAAAACATGCTGGATGCTGCAGCCTGAATCAAAAGGTGCTGTCTCGAAATGATTAAAAATCATAAGAGGCAGCACCTTGTGTTATTAGAGTAAGTTTATAAACAATCCACCGACAACGGATCTGTTGATAAATGCCTTATATTCTGCGGTCTTTGTGTCATACCAGTCTGTCATAGGAACACGGTCGGTTGTTTCGTTGATCATATTGGTGATCGCTTCACAGACCTTGTCGAAATATTCCTTATCCTCCCAAATACAGGTTGACCACATGAGCCAATCGATTTTGGTAAAGGTAGCCCGGGAATCTAACGGCACACCGTAGCGGTTCATTTTCTTCGCATAGACCCGAATCTCATTTTTCTTGACTTCGTCGGAGAAGATTCCGTAACCCAAAAGGCTGTCCCATACCATATTGTACTTTATGCTCCAGCTCTCGCCTTTATCAAAGGTGAGTCTTGTACCGGCATGGTCTGCTTTTGCATCCTTTTCCCAGTTCTGCGCCCACTGTTTCGCAATTTCCATATAGGACATGTCTTCAGAAAGATCCGCGTAAGCCGCAATGCCAAGGATTGCTTTCAGGCTAAGGTTACAGTTGCGTGCCAGGCGTCCTGCAAAGTCATCTGTACAAAGCTGGTCGGCCGGGTCATAGCCGTATTCAAGCAGATACTTTACCCAACCTTCCATAAGCTCTCTGTTTGCATCAAACAGCTCTGTGTCGCCGTCTTTGTATTTTTTCACCGCCGCAAGACACAGAAGCATGTTTCCGGCTTCTTCCACAGGCATTTGATATTTGAGCTTGTTGTTGCCGTAGACCTGACCGTTTGCAATTGGGTATCTGCCTACATCGTGGGGCGTAAAGTCAAAGATCCATTCGTCAGATCTTGCATATTTTATGATCGGTCTGAGCATTCCCTTTACCAACTCAGGGTTATATTTCAAAAACAGCGGAATGGAGGGATAAGTAACATCCAGCGTACCGATACACCCGTTGGAATCATCCTCCTTGGAAAGAAATACGATGTTGCCGTCACGATCCTCGATGAGCTTATGGGCAGCAATGGCCTGCCGATAGGCAAGGGATGTAATATACTCATAGTTTTCACCCAACGCACCCGATTCCGCCATCAACTTAGTATCAAATTCATCACACATCTTCTTGATCGCAGGATATTCTTGGATAGCTGCCTTTATCATAGCCTCAAAGCTGTCAAAATACTTTGTGTAGTATTCATCTACTTGTGTGTGGAAATATTCAATAGGTTTCATTTCATCGTATGCAACAGTGATCACACCCGAAAGTTCTTCTTTGCTTACATAAAGATAGGGCATGTCTGAATGCGCATTGTAGATCTTGTTCAGTGTGAAGTTCTGCGCGATCCTTCTTGTGTCGGTAGAAGGGCCCACGGTTTTGATTCCGCAATACATATTTGGCGACTCAGCAATGTACGCGTCCTTGTCGCAAAGGTGCAGATAACCCCAGTCTATGGTCACTCTGTCGCCGGTCTCCGCCAACGGATTCTGCACAATATTGCCGCAGCTCATGGAGAACGGTGTCTTTTTGAATGCAATATTCTGATCATGGCTGTTTACGCAGCCCTGAGAGCTGATGCCGAATACGAACCGAACATCCTCAGCTTCTTCTTTTTGCACTTCAACCTCATAGGCCATATAGCTTACCGGCCGGGTCAGAATATCCAATCTGTCCAACAAAAGCGGGGTTGTAAAGGTGAGCTTCACTTTTGCAGCGCTGTTTTCAAATGTGTAAACCGTGCTAAGCGGCGTGACCTGCACATCGGTTTGATGCATTCTGTTGCGCAGTGTTTTGTAATCACCATCTGTTCCTGCGATCACATGGACAGTGCCGTCAATATATACGCCGACAAAGATAGGCCACGGCTTCTCCGTCCAATGCTTTGTGTAGCCGTTATAGAGCTTGTCGGCACATGACCAAACAGAAAAATACGGATCCACGGTAAACAGTGGAACTGCTGCCGGTCTTTTTTTCATCGTTATAATCCTCCTAAATGTTGATATATTTGAATTATAGTGGTATAATTGTTTCAAAACAATAGGTTTTACCGTTAAAAGAATGAGGAAAACTGTTATGAAAAGAGCCGTCAACGAAGAGATATACTATGTAAAGCAAACCGGCAGCGTAAGGGAACTGTTGAATATACAGATGTGCGGCATCACCTATCCCGACAGGAACTATGAGATCAGCAGGGAGATCTCCAATGTAGCCTGTATAGAGTACATAGAAAAGGGTATGGGGATCGTAGAAATAGATGACCAAACTTTTTATCCCAAAGAAGGGGATAGCTATTTTTTACAGGTCGGTACGAAGCACCACTATTTCAGCGCCAGAGAAAATCCTTGGCAAAAGATATTTATAAATGTTTCGGGAGGTTTACTGGACAGCCTCATTGAGGGCTACGGCCTAAAAAATATATATTTCTTTAAGGGACTCGATTTAAGTAAAGAAATGCGGCATGTAGCCAAACTTGCGAAGGAGAATACGGAGGATTGCACAGAGCAGATTATTTGCATTCTGAACCAGATTTTTTTCAAAATGAGAACGCATATAAAGTGTACAGATCCAACATTGGGTGTAGCCGAAAGGATGAAGGATTATCTTCGCAATCATGCTGCCTCTAAGTTTAAGATAGAAAAATTGTGCCAATACATATCCCGCTCCGAATCCCAGACTATAAAAATATTTAAAGAAGCCTATGGCATCACCCCTTATGCGTACTTTTTAGAGAAAAAAATCAAGCTTGCCAAGGATATGCTTTTAAACACAAATCTATCGGTAAAGCAGATTGCGGATCGTCTAAGTTTTGCTGACGAATACTATTTTTCCAATGTGTTCAAGCAAAAGACCGGTGTATCACCGTCAAAATACAGAAAAAAGTCGTAAGCACTGCCATCAGGTGGCGGTTATCGAATTTGCCGCGTATCCAACCGAACAATATTTCTCTCCCCTAGTCAGCCTGTCAAAGAACCTTTGTTTTCGCTCATTGAAAACAGAGGTTCTTTGACAGGCTGGTTCGGATGAACGTATATTGTTCATCCGACTTTCCGTGTATATAAGAGAAAATTTTGCAAAATAAGATTGCATTTTATTTGGATGAGTGCTATAATTGCACTGATGCAAAAGTATAATTGGTGCAAACTGATCTTTGGATGCCTTTAAAACGGAACAGGGAGGTAAATATCATGGCTCGAAGAAGAGTTGTAACAACAAAATATGAGATTATCCAGGTCGCATCAGAGTTTTTTATGAGTGCCGGGTATTCCAACACTTCTCCTAAAATGATTGCGGAAGAATTAGGTCTCAGCACGGGAAATATCACATACTATTTCCCAACAAAGGAGCATTTGTTGGCGGTCGTCGTTGAAATGCTCTGTGATTTTCAGTGGAAGATGTTAGGGCTTGAAGTTGACAAAGGCATCGGCTCCGCCGCCTCCATTTGTCTTGAAACTATGATGGTGGCTGTTGTGTGCGACGAAAGCGAGGTTGCAAGAGATTTCTTTATCTCCGCTTTCCAAAGTGAGCTTTGTCGTAACTATTTGCGTTGCAATCATGTGGAGCGAGCAAAAAGGATATTTGCGAAAGTATGTCCGGATTGGACGGATGAGCAATTCCACCAAGCAGAGCTTCTTGTTATGGGGCTTCAGTATGCAGCTATTGTCCCAACTGATGCCAATATTCCTTTAAAAAAGAGGATGGCAGGGGCCTTGAATCAAATACTCAGTATATATAATGTGGGGGCCGAATCCCGTCAAAAGGAAATCGCAAAGGTTTTGGCGTACGATTGCAGAGGTATCAGTAAGCGAGTGCTTCGGGAATTTATGGGTTACGTTAAAAAAACAAACGATCAAACCCTGAATCAAATATTGAAAAACAATCGCAGAAAAAGCAGTATCACTGTTTCTGATGCGGATGCAGTATACGCAAACGCATAACCCATAGTATATAAAATTGAAATAAATCCTAAACGGAGGTTTGTAATATGCAAGTAACAGATAAAAAAATAAATAAGATTTGGTTGGCCGTCCTTTCAGTAGGCGTCGTCATCTCCCTCGTCCTTGGCGTTGTTGCTCTTGTCAATCACGGTGACACCAAGGCAAACGTCCTTCCAACCATCAATCAGCAGGTGGATAACATCAAGAACACCCTGCCCGAGCTGGAAAAAGTCAGCACCGAGCTGAAGGGTTACATAGACACCCTGGAAACCACGACTGAAAAGCTCCAATCCGACTTGACCGCTACCAATACCGCCATCGACACCCTCGAAACCGAGGTCTACGGCAAGGTGGATTCGGAAAAGACCGCAACTCTGAATCAGTTAAAGGCTGACAAGGCAGAGTTGGAAGGCAAGATCGCCGCAGCGAATAAGGCCATCGAAGATGCCAAAGTAGCGAATACTGCAAGTGAAAAAGCAATCACCGACAGCATCACTGCTCTTGAAGCCGAGCTTGAAAAGGCTGACGCTGATAACAAGAAAGCTCTTGAAGATAGCATCGCGACGCTTGAAGCTGCACTGACCAAGGCAGATGCCGACAATAAGAAGGCATTGGAAGATAGTACTGCCGCACTGAAAACCGCTATGGAATCCGGTGACGCAACTCTTGCTACCGCCATTCAAACCCTTAATACCAATCTTTCTGCACTGATCAAGACCAATGCGGATAACATTGCTGCTTTGCAGACCACTGCAACCGACCTGCAGAAGCAGATTACCGATACCAAAACCAAAATCGACAATATCAAAACCGAGCTGGAAGGAAAGATCACCGCATCCGAGCAGAAGGTGCTGGGTGAACTTAATATCGTAAAGACTGCTTTGGAGGGTCAGCTCGCCACCATCAACAACACGATTGCCACGTTGCAGGCGAAGGATGCCGAGCTTGATCAGAAGATCGCCGACCTTCTGACCTATATTGACAACGAGATTACAGCCACCGAGGATTGGGCAACCGGCACATTCTCCACCTTGGAGCAGTATGAGGCAATACAGACTGAGATTGCCGCTATCAAGCAGAGCATTACCGATATCAATGCCGATATCACAGCAATCGAAGCTGACGTTAAAGCACAGGTAGAAGCGATCAACAAGTCCATTTCTGACTTGGATGCCGAGCTTGCCGCTGAGGTCAAGAAGGTAACTGACGGTTATACCGCAGCAATCGGTACAGCAAAGACTGAGATCACTGCTGCTTACACTACTGCCATTGCAACGGCAATTACCAACAGCGAATCCTCTATGAAGACCTGGGTTACTGAAACCCTTACAAACGGCTACTATGACATCGCCGCAATTGATGCCAAGCTTGCAGCTATTGATGCAAAGATTGCCACCTACGACGATACCGAGATCAAGGCATCCCTTGAAGAACAGAAAGCTGCACTTGAAGCTACAAAGACCGAGCTCACAGCAGCTTATAAGAAGGCTATCGAGGATGCGGTTGCTAATGGTGGTATTATCGATCAAGCTATCGCCGTAGCCATCACCGCCGCAAAGTCCGAGCTTGAGGGCAAGATCACCGCTATCAATGCAGAAATCGAAACCATCAAGAGTCGTTTGGATAATCTGGAAGGTGCCGTTAATGAACTGGATGACCTGCGCAACGTAGTTTTCGTGCCCGAGTATGCAGACGGTAAGGTTTTGATGGATTACACGACCAAGACTGCAACGATGAGCTTCGCTGTCAACGGTTCTGTAGATCTTACCAAATACGAAGTGTACGCATTCCTCTCCTACACCAAGGATCCCACTGACCGGGGAACGACCGGTTCTACCGGACCTATTTGGATCGAGATCCCCGTTTCCTCTGTCGAATTTAATCTTGCCACCGATCAGAACGGTCAGGCAGCCGGCTCCCGTGGAATGCTGAAGGTAACCGTAAGCGGTGCCAATCTTTCCAATGCATTCTGGACTGGGGACGTGGAGGCGATCCTCTACATTCAGATTCAGCCAAAGAGCGGTACAGACACCCATCTTACCAATCCCGTGATTTCCGATACCGTTCCTGTAATTGCTCACAACTACGTTACAGCATCTGCCACCATTAACGATTTTGAAAACGGTAACACCTACGAAG
>SVRY01000055.1 GCA_015064585.1 Oscillospiraceae bacterium | reverse complement strand
ATTGGCGGGCGAACACAGTTCGCCCCTACGGTCAGACCAGAGGATCTTCTCACGGTTTGCGGTGCAGACCGTAATGAAATATGCCCCGGGGGTGGAATAATCGTAATCCTCGATGCGAATAGATTTGCGTTTTGGTAGATTATCCATATATTTACCTCAATCGCAAATTAACTTATCAGCAAGGTAATTTAACGCATCGCTTTCAGAGGGAAAACCCATACACTCACAATCTGTTCCGCGTTCACGGAAAAAGACTTCCCAGCGATGATAGTTTTTCAGCACATAATATCCATCTGCAACAGCGTTTTCGAAATGGATGGTTTTTGTTGAGATGTTGCTGTTTCTGCATAGTTCAAGAAATTCTGTTTTTGTCATAACACCACCTCTTTTATGTTATTATACTATACCGTGATTGCAAAGTAAATGCTTTTGAAATTTAGTCCTAACAGAACACGAATATATGGGTCCTAACTGGACACGCAGAAGGCTTCATCCTGGGCGTGGGTGCAAAGATGTTCACAATAGCAGGGCCCGTCATCGTTTACGGCGTATCGGCATCTATAGTCTATGGCATTATTTATTGGATAACCACATTGTTTTAAATGTAGGGGGAGGCGTTTTGCCTCCCTTTCTTCGTATATTTTGGATAGACAAATGAAATAGAAATGGTATAATATTTCTATCTTAGATCTGTTAAAGTGATTGCATTGTCCGATAAAAGTATTGTCGAACAGATGATTTTGAGCTAAGATTTTCCGTATTTGCATTCGTTTTTTATAATCATCCGTATGCCTTGTGTTGTGAGCTTGGAATCGGTAATACCACTGACGAACATATGGGCAATGCAAAAAAAGCTAAAATGTTGATTAAATCGTGGTGCGACCGCAGGTGATTGAAACATGAAAAAGACATATGCAACTTCTATGCCAAACCATATTGGCGCTTTCCTCAAAGCCAGTAAGTGCTTTGCAACATTGGGTATCAACATTACCCGCGTCAGCTATGATAAATCCGTGGACTCCCATATGCTGTTTTTGGATGTTGAGGGCACAGAGGAGCAAATTCGCAAGGCGGATGCTGAACTGGAAAAAATCGGCTATCTGCAAAATAACGCGAGCAATTCCAGTATTGTTTTGATCGAGTTCTGTCTGAAGGATGTACCTGGAAGTGTAACGGATATCCTGGAGCTGATCAATGCCTTTAACTTTAATATTTCCTACATCAACTCCCAGGAAAATGGAACGGATTATCAGCTGTTCAAAATGGGTTTGCATATAGAAGATCCTGGTCAGATCACTGCCTTTCTGGAACAGGCAGAAAAGCTCTGCAAAGTTAGGATCATTGATTATAACAGTTCTGAGCGGACCTACGATAACAGCATTTTCTATACGGCGTATGTCCGAGGTCTCGCCCAAATGCTGGACTTGACCGAAGATCAGAAACAGGGACTTTTGGTAGCTTCTAATCTGGCAATGCAAACCTTGGACGAGCAAGGCTTGTCCCCTTATCGTACTTTTGACAGCATCAGCAAGTTTGCGGAACTGCTGGCCAAATCTAAAGGTGACCGGTTTGTGCCAAGAGTGACCGCTCACGCAATTACCGAGAATACAGAGGTTATCCTGATTGAGCCTGCTTGCGGAAGCAATACAGCCGTCATTAAAAGCTTTGGAAAAATATTGTGTATTGACAGCGGCTATGCTTGTTATGCAGACGAAATGCGGCATATATTGTGCTCGGTGATCCCGGAGTTTGATACCACTTCCAAGAGCCTGCTGCTGACCCATGCGGATGTGGACCATTGCGGCATGATGAATGAATTTGATGAGGTGTTTGTCAGCCATAACTCTGCTCGCAGTTTGACCTGCGAAGCACAGAATAAAAACGGATTCCGGGAACAAAACCCGTTGCACAGACCCTATATTAACATTTGTAAAATTCTTACCTCTTATGCTGCCATTGACCCACAAAAGTTGAGAACACCGTGGACTGACAATGCTGCATTAAAAGAGCCGCTGACGCAAATCGGCTTTTTTGATTTCGGAGATCTGCATTTCGAGGTATACGAAGGAAAGGGTGGCCACCTTCCCGGCGAAGTGGTGCTGATCGACTACAACAATAACATTGCCTTTACCGGTGATGTTTATATCAACACCCATGGTCTGACTGCTGAGCAAGCGGAGTACAACCAGTATGCGCCGATTTTGATGACCTCTGTGGATACGGATACCAAGCTTTGCAGCGATGAAAGAAAGGCAATTTTGCGAAGATTGGGTGTTGGGAATTGGAAGATTTTTGGCGCCCATGGCGCTCCCAAGGATTATTGCGTAAAATAATGAAAATGGATTCTGTTCAGCAAGAAATTGAGCCATATCGACAAAAACTGCGTCCTGACTGGACACAGGCAGAAGGCTTTATCCTCGGCATCGGCGCAAAAAAGTTCATCATCGCAGACCCAGTCATCGTCTATGGGTGAGCACCAGCGCGGTGTATGAATTGATTTAATGGATAAAATTAAAGCAAAACGGCTTGACCCAATCGGTCAAGCCGTTTTGTTATCCAAATGTTGATCTTTGTATTCTCTCGGTGTATATCCGCTTAATTTTTTGAACACTCTATTGAAATTTCGAATACTTCCAAATCCACAGGATTCTGCCACATAGGTAACGCTGTTTTCTTTATCGGTCAGAAGGGCGCAGGCTTTTTCAAATCGAAATAAATTGATAAAGCTTTTAAAGTTCATACAAAAATATTGATGGAACAAAGATGAAAAATAATGATATTCGTAATTTAAGCTTTCGGCTGTTTCCTTTAGCGTAATGTCGTAGTTTAAATTCTTGGATATATATGTTACTACTTCGGATATAAATTTATGGTTTTGTCCTTGGTTATAAACGACAGCGTTTTTGATACACTCGTTGCATACCATATATAAACAGGAGATGTGTAAAAAGCGTTCAGGGACACCTTGAAAGAATAGATGTTTTTTAAGTATTTCTTCTATATCTTCACGGCATTTAAATTTTGAATATCTTACATATTTATACTTTTTGGCGTAGATATCAATAAAGTCTTCGGAAAAAACCCCCACCCAAACTTTTGAGCTGGTAACTTGCAGAGAATGTACAGTATGCGGCGGCAATAATATGAGTTCGCTTTCTTGTAAGGTGTCAGAAATCCCGTTTACAGTTATGTTTGCCGTGCCCTCAAAAACATATATCAGTTCAAAATTTCCGTGAAAATGCGCTTCCCAATTTGTGTCCCTATAAACAAAGGCGTTATAGTTATAATTTCCAAGGGAATTTGACACTTGATGCAAAATCATAATGGCCTCCGAAATCTTAACTTTTGTCTATTATTTTATAATATTATTCTTGCATAGTCAATGGCCGCAATTTAAAATAAATTTAAGAAATGGTTGGGGTGTAAGGAACAGTATTCAGTATAGAGGAATCTTCTGTATGAGAATATGTTTGCGCAAAGCAATATTGATTTTAAAGTTTTGTGAGGTTGGGTGTTATGACGAAAGATGTTGAGGCTTTACTTAAACAACTAAAAGGTAAGGAATATAAAAATTGCCGTGTAAAAGAAATAGAAGAGCCTATTATTTATCCGATTGACTTCTTTGGGTTTCATATAGGATCAAACCGATCCTACGGTAAGAGTTGCGGTAATGTAACTCCCAACTACAAACGGGTTATGACCATGGGCTTTGATGCGTTGTGCAAAGAGTTGCGTGATAATATTGCCGCAACGGACGACGAGGATAAAAAGGCATATGGAGAGCGAATGCTTGAAAGTCTGTATGAATGTATTGCGGTTTGCGACAAATACCGTGAAACTGTTAAAGAACAGGGAAATACGCGATTATATCAAGCGCTTCTAACCGTACCGCATAAGCCGGCAACGACCTTTTTTGAGGCGTGTGTGTTTTTGAAATTGTGCATCTATTTTTTGCGCATCAGCAATATAGACCATATTGGCTTGGGACGCTTTGACCAGTATATGTACTCGTTTTATCAAAGTGATAAAGCGGCGGGCGTAACCGACGAGGAAATTTTTGAAACCATCGAAGCCTTTTTCATTTCCATCAATTATGATACCGACTTGTATTTTGGCGTACAGCAAGGCGACAATGGGCAAAGTCTGGTATTAGGCGGCTTTGATAAAGAAGGCAATAGTATGTACAACGAGCTTTCTGATATGTGTATGGATGCATCGTTGGAGTTAAATCTTATTGACCCGAAAATAAACCTGCGTGTGGGGAAAAACACACCGCGCGACATTTTTATTAAGGCTACGCATCTTACCAAGAAGGGGCTTGGTTTTCCGCAATACTGCAACGATGATGTAGTCGTGCCCGGACTGGTTGAATTGGGATATGATATTGATGATGCAATCAATTATGTTGTGGCGGCTTGTTGGGAGTACATAATACCGGGCTGCGGTGCAGATTATCCCAATATACGCACAATGAATTTTCCTTTGATCGTAAGCAATGTGGTTAAAGAAAAATTAAGAACCTGTAATAGCTTTGAAGAGCTGATGCAGTATGTTGAGCAGGCAATTGAAAATGAGTGCGACCATTTTGTAAATACTTGCAGGGGTGTTACGATCACCACGCCCCTTTTGTCGATATTTACAGATAACTGCACGCGCAATCTTTCGGATATGTGGCACGGCGGTGCCAAATACTTAAACTTTGGCTGTCATGGGGCGGGGATTGCCAATGCTGCCGATGCCTTGTGTGCAATCAAAATATGTGTTTTTGAAGAAAAAAGCATTGCGCCTGATAGACTGATCGGTGTGCTTGAGAGTAATTTTGAAGGCAATGAAGACATTCGGAACCTGCTGCGCGCTTGTCCCAAAATGGGCAATAATGATGATAACGCAGACGATATTGCTTGTCGGTTGATGTGGTGTTTTTCAAAGAGTATGAATAACCGGCCCAACAACATTGGGGGCGTATGGAGAGCGGGTACGGGCAGCGCTATGGAATATATCAAAAGTGCTGCCAAATGCCCTGCCACAGCAGATGGCAGAAAAGCTTCAGAGCCATATTCTTCCAGCTTTTCACCGTCCTTGGATGTGAAAACAAGCGGACTGCTTTCTATAATGCAATCATTCACAAAATTTGATATGACCAAGATCATTAACGGCGGGCCGCTTACGCTGGAAATACACGATTCTGTTTTCAGAAACGATATTGGTGTTGAAAAAATAGCGCAATTGGTGGAGGCGTTTATTGCTTTGGGCGGTCATCAGCTGCAGCTTAACGCAATAAACCGTGAAACCTTATTGGATGCGCAAAAACATCCCGAACAATACCCCAATCTAATTGTGCGTGTATGGGGCTGGAGTGGTTACTTCAATGAATTGGATACAAAATATCAAAATCATATTATTCGCCGCTGCGAGTATTTAGGGTAGGGTAAAGCAATGAACAAATGGAATTTTTATACGACAAACGAAATTAAACCGGGCGGTTGGCTGAAACGGCAGCTTCAAATTCAGGCAGAAGGACTAAGCGGCAATCTGGATAAGATGTGGCCGGATGTGCGTGACAGTGCCTGGATCGGCGGAACCAGAGAGGGTTGGGAGCGGGTCCCGTATTGGCTTGATGGGTTCGTTCCTTTGGCATACCTGCTTGAAGATCAGGATATGATAGAGCGTGCTAAAAAGTACATCGATGCGATCATTTCGGCACAAAAAGATGACGGCTGGATCTGTCCGTGTGACGATGACAAACGAGCAACCTACGATACCTGGGCGGTTTTATTGATCACAAAGGTCCTGACAGTTTATTACGATTGCGCAAAGGATGAAAGAATACCCGATGTGATTTATAGGGTACTGAAAAACTATTATGCCCTTTTAAAGGCAGAAAAGGTAAAGCTGTTTGAATGGGGTAAATACAGATGGTATGAGGGCTTTATCGCCATTGGCTTTACATATGAAAGGTATCAAGAAGATTGGCTGCTGGAGCTTGCAAGAATCCTAAAAGAGCAAGGCGCGGACTACAATGCGCTTGTACCCCTTTGGGAAAGACCACTGAATTGGTGGAGACAGGATACGCACATTGTAAATTTGATGATGATGCTTAAATCCGAAGCGGTAAGCTGTGACCTGCTTAACGAAGAATATACCGACAATGCGGAATATCTTTATAGTATTTTAAGCAAATATAATGGTACAGCAGTGGAAACCTTTACGGGAGATGAGTGCCTTTCGGGATTAAGCCCCATTCAAGGAACAGAGCTTTGTGCCGTAGTTGAACAGATGTATTCATACGAGCTTTTATACGCCTACACCGGTGATAATAAGTGGGCAGAACGATTGGAAGTGGTGGCTTTCAACGCATTGCCGGCCACGATCAGCGATGATATGTGGTGCCATCAGTATGTACAAATGAGCAACCAAATTGCGTGCGAGAGATTTCCCGGCAGATCTTTGTTCCGCACAAATAACGCAGAAGCCCATTTGTTTGGCCTTGAGCCATATTTTGGCTGTTGTACCGCCAATTTCAATCAGGGTTGGCCAAAGTTTACCTTATCTGCATATCTGCATAAGGGAAATACTGTTTTGAATGCGATCATGCTTCCGTCTGAATTGAATGATAACGGAAAGCACATAAAGCTCGAAACAAATTATCCTTTTGATAACCGTATGAAGTACAGCATCCACGCGGATGAAGATTTTATATTCAAGGTCCGCATACCGTCCTTTGCTGAAAATGTAACGGTGAACGGCAAGAGAACAGATGGTAGTGAGCTGTCATTTGATATTAAAGCAGGCGAGCGTACTGAGATACTGATAGATTTTGAAACGACTCCGCATTTTAAAGGCAGACCTCACGGCTTGTATAGTGTACAATGCGGTTCGTTGATCTTCTCTGTGCCTGTTAAATATGAAAAGAAAATGCACGAATATATAAAGAAAGAGGTTGAGCGGAAGTATCCATATTGTGACTATGAGTATCTGCCCGTCTCCCCTTGGAATTACGCATATTGCGATACCGAGCTTACTGTGGTAAATAAAGAAATAGCGGACATTCCTTTCTCAAGCCATATGCCGCCTGTAACCGTTAAAGCAAAGGCAAAAGAGATAAACTGGGGATTAGAGGACGGCTTTGAAAAGGTTTGCGCAAAGGTTCCGCAGTCATTGGAGCCTATTTCCGATGTGCAGGAAATAGAGCTTTACCCATACGGTTGTGCAAAGCTTAGAATGACAGAAATCCCTATTGTAGAATAACAACGGGGTTCTAACTTGACATCGGAAGAAGGCTTCCTCTATTGGATAACAACCTTATTCTAACACAAAAGGCTTGACCAAATCGGTCAAGCCTTTTGCTTATTTTGTTTTCTTCCACAGCCACAGGGCGTAGCCGCCGGAGATGATTATAATCAGCGCTGCGCTGCAGGCTTCTGTAATGCTCGGGGTGGCTTGTCCGAAAACAGCCGCAACCAGTTGGGTGAAAGGACCTTCGTCCCGGGCAAAAACGCTGCTGCCGTTGACAAATATATGGCTTGCGATACAGGGCCACAGGCTGCCGCCCTTGTATACGATAACAGTGTAAAGGAAGCCGATTACAATGGCGTATCCCACTTGCAGAAGCACACCAAAGATATCCGAGGTGTTGAAAACATTCACGATGTGTCCTGCGCCAAAGGTCACAGCGGAAACGATAATGGCGCTGCGCAGATTGTCCTTTGCCATCGCCCGGAACAGAAAACCCCGGAAGATAAGTTCCTCTACATAACCGCCTACCGCCAGATTGATTGCCATTAGAGCAGAAACCACCAAGGATGCGGAAAGGGTCAGCCCGTTTTTTAAGTTGATGCAGGACATAATGACCAGAGGTAAAAACCACAGAAAAGTCTGGGCATTGCCTTTGAATTTACACAGTCCGAACTTTTCTGTCAGTCCGTTCCGGAGTATCCATACTGTGGATGCGATTGCCAAAATGAGGATACAAATCACCGGGATCAACATTTGGGGAACGGTTTTGTCGGCAAGATCGTCAAAACCGCCGCAGAATTGCAGAGCGATATTCATAACGACCACATACAGACCGATCCATACAAGGGCGAAGGATATTTCGCTTTTTTGATAAAGACGTTTCATTTTTGTCGTTTCCTTTTATTGCGTTGTTATATTATTGTGGCGTATCGTTCGGCGATTTGCAACGCCCGGCTTCCTGCCAGCGCAATAAACGCATCCAGGGGGAGGTGCGCATAGCGGTCATTGGGCTTAATTTTAAACTCAAAATTGAGAATATTTTGCTTTTTTGCGGTTTTCAGCCGCCGTATGCAATCGTCCCAGTTTAGATTGCCGTCAAAGGGAAGATAGTGCTTGTCTACGGCGGAGGAGAGGGGGACGGAAGGATCCCCGGGACCGAGATTGTCATTGAGATGGGTCATGATCAGTCGGTGACCGAATTCCTTCAAGAAATCTGTCTTATGAGGATAGCAGCTGTCGTGGCCGGAGTCCCAACAATAGCCTGCGCCCGGGTAGCGTTCCATCAAAGCGGCAAGGTATTCTTCACCCTCCAGATTTTCAAAAGCGATAGCAATGTTTTTCCTTTGGGCGTAACTGACGATTTGGTCGAAGTTCCCAAAGTACAGAGGCTCCGACGGGAAGGCGTAGTTGTGTCCTTGCCAGCCGTGAATTACCAAAGTGGGAATATGGTACTGCGCACACATATCAATGCATTTAAAAAATGTACCCAAAAGCTCTGCAGACTGCGTTTCATCCTCCTGCCACAGAACGGGTATGCCCTTGGGAGGGGCGTGGAGCGACTGGATGATCATGCCCTGCTCCCGGATGCAGGCGGAGATAGCGGCGAGGTCTGATTCCGATGTCCAGGTGGGAGAAACTGCGGAGAATCCGGCGTTTTTCAACAGAGGAATCACTTGCTCCATAGGCAGGTCATATTTTGCCTGTAAAGAAAAACCAAGTTCCATCACAGAAGCTCCATAGAAGAACGCTCCATATTGTCCTCGGAGGTTTTGGATTGTGTGTCAGAGATGTGAAATTTTTCAAATTCCGCCAGATATCGCAGACCGAATTCATACAGGGATTTGGAGGAAAAATGCAAATTATCGGGATTGCCCGCAAGACCCTCGGCGCTGACAAAGCCGATCAGAGGATCGTTATCCGCCATTTCCTGCAATGCAGCATTGACCTTGGGATAGTCTACAAGTTCCGGGTATTTTACGCAGTTTTTTAGAAAATCACCCAGACCGCCAACCAGGAAAGGAACATTCTTAAGCTCCGGAACAGCCTGACGGAAACCGGCGATCATTTCTTCGCACCGGCGGCGGTAAGTGGAGTTCTTCTCAGGCTTGCAATCGGATTCACCCTGATGCCACAGAACGCCCATAATGGTAGAACTGCGGGCAGCCAGCTTGGCTTGTGCCACTGCGTGGTCAAAAAGCAGGGTGCCGGGCATCCAAAGATCCAGATGGGAGCCGCCGTCAGCGGCGCAGATCAGTCCCACATCCACATCGTGTTTTTGGGCATAATGCTCTGCAAAGCTTTCTGCCAGATTTACACCGCAGGCCACCCGGTCGGGGCAGATGGGGCGGAACATCGTTTGAAAACGGCCGTTTCTTAGGGTATAAATACGGCTGGTGTCGATTTCGCAGGCCTCGCTGAGCAGACCCCGGCCTGCCATATTGGATTGTCCGATCAGCAGAAAAGAATGGATCATAATACATTCCTCCAAATTTTACATTGATGATATTATACTCTATCCCTGTTTTACAGTCAATAAAACAGATATTTTCATACTGGTGATTTTATGGTATAATTCAAACGAGGTGACAGTTGTGGAGATTCTACGAATTACCTATGGACATACTACCATACCGGAAAAGGTAGTCTTTTCCGGTGGAGATAAGAATAAAGAACTGCCGATCGCACTGTCGGTGTTTTTGATAAAAACCGGAAACAGGACGATTTTGGTGGATGCCGGATGTGAGGATCTACCCGGTTTTGAACTGACGGATTTTCAGCCTGCCACTGCTGCATTAAAGGAACAGGGGATTGCCACGGATGACATCACCGATGTGATCATCACCCATGCCCATCATGACCACGCTCAATGTGTACGAGATTATCCTAATGTCCGGGTCTGGGTACAGGAACAGGAATATGCTCGAAAACCCCATTATTTTGCGAACAATCCCAATATTACAACCTTCCGGGAAACCGCTATGGTGGCAGAAGGTATCCGTGCAGTAAAGATCGGCGGACA
>SVRY01000009.1:64205-66250 GCA_015064585.1 Oscillospiraceae bacterium | reverse complement strand
ACCCATTCTACAATAAAGCGGTGTTATTTGACGAATGGTAATTTCACGTTCTTCTGAAGATGGATTTGATTTTAAAATTTTTTCATATGCACGAACAGCTTCTTGCCAATAAGTATTTTGGGAGTTGTATTCAATATCATCTTCTATAATGCCGGATGAATCGGAAGGATGCCCTTTGGCTCCATATTTATTCCATCCCCACATACAGAGTGCTTGAGCAAGCTTCAGAAGAATTTGGGGCTCATTTGGGAATTCCTCTGAAGCTGCACGAAGCATATTGACACATTCTTCAACATCATCCGACAAGCTTCCTTGATACATTGTAAATCCTTGTTTAGTGAGTATCTTGGTAGCATTGTCAAGAATGGTTTTGATTTTTTCTTCTCGTTCATCGTGATATCCGAATAGTTCATCAATCGAAACGTGGAAATAATTTGCGATGGCAGGGATCATTTCCATATCGGGATAACTACCACCTGACTCCCAGCGTGACACGGCCTGCGCGGTTACGCCGAGAGCTTCTGCAAGATTATCTTGCGTGCGCCCATCACGTCTGCGCAGTTCTCTGATTTTAACACCTAAGTTAAGTTGCATAAAAGTTCCTCCTTGAAATAGTTATCACCGGTGTAATTACATTATAGCATATATTTGTAAAAAAACAATTATCAAATAGTTGTTTATGACTCAACCAATGTTTGTTTTTTGCTTTTCCCAATGTTTGCGTCTGGGGCAAGTATAGTGATAAAAGATATGAGCTCAATGAGAGAAAATAATGTTCATAAAAAAGTGTAGCTGTCACACCATTCAAAATCTGCACCACAGGAAACATAGAAAAGCCCCGCGCGAGGCGGGGCGTGAAAATAGTTCATCCTATGAGATATTGTGAAACGGTGTAATTTCGTTTATTAAGTACATACATTGCTGTTAGCACCATGTATGCAGCAATACCGCAATGACCACAGATCAAGTATCCTCTGTCTTCTGAACGATTGTCTGCAACAAATTCAATAATTCGATTTTCGGTAAATAAAAGCAAAAGCTCATTCAAACGGGATGTTTCAATATTGGCTTTTTCGATGAGTGATTGTTTTGATGTTGGAACATCACTGCTCAAAGCCAAGATCAGCTTTTGGCCTTCTTCACTGCAAAGTGCCTGCATGACTTCTTTGGTATTTGCGTCAAAGGGAGAAAGTTGCTTGATAAGTGATGCTTTAATAACACAAGCCACACCTCGATCGTCCCAAATCTTCGTACCAAACGAACCGATAATTCGGGTGTTTCCGCTGTTTTTACTTTTTTCTTTTCCTACGGAATTAAATTCTTCTGCAAAGTATATGCCTTTCCACATTTTCCAAAGATCTTCGCCAAGCTCCTGATGTGGGTTGTGGTTAGGGTTACATTCTTTATTTGCCCAAATATACTCAGTTGCAAGCTGCTCGATTTTAGATGCCACAGCATCAAGATCACCGCTTGATTCGGTTTCAAGAAGAACGTCTGTCGAAATTTTGTAAATGTCACTTATAGCTTTCAAATTAAAGCAATCAGGTAAGCAATCTCCAGCCTCCCATTTTGAGATTGCCTGCGGAGAAACACCTACCTTTTCTGCAACTTCTTCCTGAGTCATACCAAGCTTTTTTCTATGATTGCGAAGTTTTTCGCCAAACCTCTTTTGATCTAACATAATTCTATCCTCCAAGATTTTTTGAGATAGCTATCTTGTGACTATATTATATCATGGAAAAACGCAACTTGCAATAGTAAACATATTGAGTTTTATCGAATAAGCTCTACCTCTGGTTGAATTTCTGCTTTCACGACACTCACGTCTGTGGCAAGCATAGCGCGTGGCTGTCCACCGCCAAATGGCGGCATCCACCTCGAACCGTCTCATGGTGCTATCAAATAACAAAAGCTCCACAAGTGGAGCAAAATTTGTACGGGAATCTGAACCCGCAGTTCGCAAAAAACAATCAAAAAATAGAATTATTACAGGCGAACTGCCATGAGAACTTTTGCTTTTGGCAAAAGTTCTCGGGGCTCGATTC
>SVRY01000009.1:0-64195 GCA_015064585.1 Oscillospiraceae bacterium | reverse complement strand
AAGTGGAGCAAAATTTGTACGGGAATCTGAACCCGCAGTTCGCAAAAAACAATCAAAAAATAGAATTATTACAGGCGAACTGCCATGAGAACTTTTGCTTTTGGCAAAAGTTCTCGGGGCTCGATTCATATGGTGCTGTCAAATAACAAAAGCTCCACAAGTGGAGCAAAATTTGTACGGGAATCTGAACCCGCAGTTCGCAAAAAACAATCAAAAAATAGAATTATTACAGGCGAACTGCCATGAGAACTTTTGCTTTTGGCAAAAGTTCTCGGGGCTCGATTCATATGGTGCTGTCAAATAACAAAAGCTCCACAAAGTGGAGCTTTTGTTATTTGGTGACCCGTACGGGAATCGAACCCATGTTTTCGCCGTGAGAGGGCGATGTCTTAGCCGCTTGACCAACGGGCCATATCGAACGCTTGACTATTATAGCACAAGCATTCGAAACTGACAATTGATATTTTGACCAAAATTTCAGCAATTTTTTTGTTTAAAATTCACCAATTATTCTGCAAGATTGAATTCATATCCCATCTCGTTCAGATATTCTGTATATTCCTCTAAACACATATCCAATTCGTGCATTCTGGTGGCATGGTATCTGCCCACATAACGGAAATGCCAGGATTCATAAGCAATGCCGGTAATGGGGGTTTTATCCGGCTCATAACGGAGAATATAGCCGAATTTATAACAGTTTTCGGAAAGCCACTTCCCTGCAGGGTTTTCACCGAATTCGGTAGCCAATTCCCTTTCGGCGGAAAGCATATTATGCATATCCAAACAAAGCCCTGTCTGATGTTCGCTGGTACCCGGGCGGTTGATGGTTTCTGCCGCAATTGCTTCTGCTTGTGCGCGGCTATATGATGGATTGGCTGAAAGAATAGAATTCACCTTGTTGTTAAAATTTGTTGCCTGCTGCGTATAAGTCCTGTACGCGCTTGTAACGCTCAAAACTCGGTCATATTTCTCGTTGACATACAGCATACCATTGGCTTCAGCCTCCAGAAAAAGTGCATGCAGAGCTGCTTCCGCAATGTTTCTGAGCTGCTGCGTTGCTCTGCCGTCTTTGCGCGTGTCTCTGACGCCAACAAGATCATCGGGGGCATAACTTTCGCCAAGGGCATTGTCCTTGTTTACAAGGAAAACATAAGCATCACTGTGCGGATTCATTGCCCATTCGTATTCTGTAAGATCGGCTGTAAAACTGTAGGTATACTCTTTCCATTGCAGTTTCACAGTGACTTCACAGCTTGCTTTGAATGCACCGTCAGCAGAGGAACAGATGATCTGCGTATTACCTACCGAAACAGCTTTTACATTGCCATCCTTGTCAACCAAAGCGACCTCTTCATTCTCGCTGGTCCAGCTCAGTGTTTTGTCATCCTCTTCGAATGCAGGAATATAGGTGGCTGTCAATTTACTGCTTCCATCCAAATTCAGTATTAATTCCTCCCTATCCAGTGTCAAACCCGCATTGGGATCCGGTTTTGGGGGATCATCGGGGATAACTGTAGGATCGGGAATGACTGTGGGGTCAGGTGTTATAGCAGGAGTGTCCGAATCATCGAGCGGAGGCTGATTCTGTTCAACAGAAGATGGATTATCCATTGGGGTAAACATATTAGACTTTTTTCCGGAACATGCAAGCATCAAAATGCTCAATGAGGTCAGAAAGAAAACTAAAATGCACTTTTTAAGCAAAGTTACCAACATATTCAAACCAATCCTCCTCAGTTAATTCATCAATATTTTGCGGCAACCGTACTGCGAAGCTGAATTCCTCATATACCTTACGCTTGGGAGTGGATAAAGCTTCATTGATAACATATATGATTTTCATAACGCGGGATTCTGCATCATAGGAGATCTTAAGACCATTTGTGTAATAGTTAAAGAAATGAATCGGAATAAATGTTTTCCCACCCTTAATATATACAGGACCGGGTAACTTAATTTCTTCACCGTTAATAGTGACATATTCAGAATTATTTGTAAACAACGCATAACTTCCGGCTGTGTCTGTTTTGTAAAATTTTATCTGATCGTCGCTGCCCACCGAAGAAAGTTCTAAAGACATGGCAATTTCCGTTAAATTGATATAAGGATGAACCTCATTTAAAAACACATTGTTTCTGGTGAGCGTATAAGTTTTGTTCTTGGGTTCACCAATATCAATTTCAACAGTAATATCATAGTTCCAGTCAACATGGGTGTGCACCACGCCATAGAAAATGCCGCAAGCAACTCCTGAAATAACTGCGTAAATCAGTATTGCCATTAAAAATATAAAAGCAAACTGTCGACATCCCTCAGCAGTGATCAGCGGCCCCTTGACTTTAGGTTGTTTTACAGGTGTTGGAGGTACTTGGGGTTTATCTCTGCCCGCTTTGCTTCCGAGGGAGGAAGGGGCATTGGGGGGGCGGTGCATATGACTACCGCCTGGGGCAGGCATGGGCCTTGTTGTGCCTGGTGCCGCTGCACGCGGAGAAGATGCCCCGCTCTGCACCGGTCTGCCGCCTGACGGTGCCTGTGCTCTGTTCGACCCGGGCAAAGATGCGCCCACAGGAGGATAGATTGTTCCACCTTTTGGTTTTTGATTCGCCGTTACAGCAGGCGGAATCGGTCTGCGGGGGGGAGGTGTTCGGACAGGTGTTCTGTTTGGCACAGGCGGTGCCTTGGGAACTGATGTATGCGAGGAATTTCCTTTTCCATCACTGTTTGGTGCTTTGGAAACACTTGACGGCATATTAGATTTTTCGTTGTCCATCATACATAACCTCCTCTCTGATTGCACAGTAAACAGATGATTCATTATAACATAGACCACCATAAAAAGCAAGGGATTTTATGCAAAAGCGTTACGAAAGAAATAAAACTGCATATACTCTCATATGGGGGTGTTTGCATGATTGTACATACAGTAAGCGAAGGAGAAACAATTTTTTCCATCGCAAACAGATATCAAATCACTGAAAACAGAATACGCACGGATAACGGTTTGCTGCCAAATCAGGAGTTGGTGGTTGGGCAGTCGTTATTGATCCTGCTGCCATCTGTAGTATATACCGTACAGCCAAATGATACGTTAAACGCAATAGCCGGACGCTATCAAACAACGCTCAAAACACTTTTGAGAAATAATCCGACGCTTTCACTGACAAATACACTGTATGCTGGTCAAACAGTGGTAATTTCTTATGAAGGTGAAAAGCGCGGCAGTATTTTGACAAACGGTTATGTATATCCCTTTGTCAGGCCAAACGATTTGCGTCAAGTATTGCCATATCTTAGCATGATCACACCGTTTACGCGTGGTATACGGGAAGATGGAACGTTGGTTCCTTTATCCGATGAAAACATCCGTGAAGCGGCGCAGGAAGTTTCTGTGAATTGGGTTTTAATCATTTCCACACTGGATGAAAACGATCGCTTCAACAGCGAATTACCCGGCAGGATCTTTGCGAATACAGAAACCACCAACCGATTGATCTCAGAGATTGTTACCCTTGCATCGAATGAAGGTTTTCGCTACATAGATATTGATTTTGAGTTTTTGCCTGCCGTACAGGCACAAAACTATGCGCGGTTTATTGCACAATTACGTGAAGAAGCAAACGAAAGGGGCATTCAGGTGATTGTTGCGCTGGCTCCCAAAACTTCACGAGATCAACCGGGACTTTTATACGAAGGACATCTTTATAATGAACTGGGACGCAGCGCAGATTTTGTTCTTTTGATGACTTATGAATGGGGATATACCTACGGTCCACCGCAAGCAGTGGCACCCATCAATAAGGTTCGACAGGTGGTGGAATATGCTATAACCGAAATACCTTCACAAAAGATCCTACTGGGCATGCCCAATTACGGTTATGATTGGACGCTTCCCTTTGAAGCAGGCGTTAGCCGTGCCAATTCCATTGGTAATGTGGATGCGGTTCGTTTAGCAGAAGAATTCAGACGGGAAATACAATTTGACAGCATTGCAATGACCCCCTATTTTTACTATACAGACAATGACGGACTCGAGCATGCGGTTTGGTTTGAAGATATACGCTCGGTTCTTGCAAAACTGAATCTGATTTCCGAATTTGATTTGGCAGGCTTTTCGGTCTGGAATGTGATGCGATGGTTTCCTGCTTTGTGGCTTGGCACCAACGCATTATACGAAATAGAGGAATAGTTTTACAAGAAACTGCCGATACTGGTAAAAAAGGCTCGGAAGGCGGAATTGATTATGCAAAAAACAAAAATTGAAAAGATCAAGGCAATACAAATACTGGATTCCAGAGGAAATCCCACCATTGAAACCACCGTCATGTTGACATGCGGAGCAACAGGTAAAGCACAGGTTCCCTCCGGGGCATCCACCGGAAAATTCGAGGCATATGAAAAAAGAGACGGAGAAGATGCGTATCTAGGCAAGGGGGTTATAGATGCCTGCCGCTGTGTAAATACAGAGATCAATGATTTATTAAAAAATAAAAATGCAGAAGACCAATTTGAAATCGATCTTCTGATGTGCCGCCATGACGGCACAGAAAATAAAAGCCGCTTGGGAGCTAATGCAATCCTTTCTGTATCTATCGCCGCGGCAAAGGCGGTATCAAATGCTTACGGAATCCCGTTATATCGATATCTGGGCGGAAAAAACGCACGCACACTGCCCATTCCCCTATTGAATATCATCAATGGCGGAGCACATGCCGATAATGGGTTGGATATACAGGAATTTATGATCTGCCCCGTAGGAGCAAAGAGCTTTACCGGTGCTATGCGTATGTCAATGGAAATTTACGGTAACTTAAAATCCATATTAAGAGAAGATGAACTTTCCATATCGGTAGGTGATGAGGGAGGTTTCGCTCCCCAATTCCAAGATGCTGAAGAAGCGCTGCAGTATATAGTACGTGCCATCGAATTTGCAGGATACAAACCCGGGAAGGATGTTTTTATTGCGCTGGATATTGCCGCTTCCGAGTGGCAAAATAATGACGGATATTTATTGCCCAAAAGCAAAAAGGAATACAGTACGCAAGATTTGATCGACTACTATAAAGCTCTCATTCAGAAGTATCCCATCATTTCCATCGAAGATCCCCTGCACGAGGAAGACTTTGAGGGATTTTCTGCCATTCGACAGCAGACCGGCATTCAAATTGTAGGAGATGATCTGTTTGTTACCAATCCCAAACGGTTAAAAATAGGCATTGAAAAGAGAGCCGCCAATGCCATACTTGTCAAACCCAATCAGATCGGTACACTCAGCGAAACGCTGACTGCCATTGAAATGGCAAAAAGCGCAGGCATGTCCGCTATTTTGTCCCACCGCTCGGGGGATACGCCCGATACAGCCATTGCCGATATTGCCGTTGCCACCAATTGCAATCAGATCAAATCGGGTGCGCCCGCAAGAGGGGAACGTATTGCAAAATACAATCGCCTGATTGCTATTGAGAATGAAATCGGAAGCGGCGGAATTTACGGAAATTTACTTCACTGATACAACAGAGAAGCGAAAACCCAACCTAAAGCTGCGCTTTAGGTTGGGTTTCCCATTGAAATCGGTTTAATATGAAATATTTGTTATTCGAATTAGTCCTTGAATTTTTCTACCATTACCTGCATTTTCTTAGAACCGATAAATGTGAATACATCCACATCGGTATTTTCGTTCCAATAAGTAATGAACTTATTGAAGCGTTCACTTGTTTTCAGATTATGCGTAGTCAGGTTTTCTGCCTGGAAACGGTGGAAGGTCTTCATCAAGGCATCCCAACCGGTTTCATATACCAATTCTGTAAAGAGCTGAGCAGCACCGTAGAAGGAGTATTCAACTTCCATATCGGCACCTAAGTAGTCATATGCCTGATAAATTGTTTCGTAATTGAAGCACTCTTTTGCACCAAATTCAGCGGGAGCAGCCCATGCACCGTAGGCATCATCATTCTGATGCTTATACAATACATATACTGCCTTTAGATCCGCTTCCATTTCGGATTCAAAGTTCCAACCTCTGCCGGAGTCAAACATGTGACCCATTTCGTGCAGAACACAGAAGTTAAAGTCACGCTTGCCTGCTTCCCAACGTTGCTGCAACTTAGCCATGTCATCTACGTACCATTCAACATTAATGAAAATGGTATTGCATCCATCGACAACACCTGCCATGACGCCCTGTTTTTCATCACCCTTAACAACGATAGCGGGATAAGGAATATAGTTGGTGAGCTCAATATAAGCATCATAAGTTTTCTGAATGGAATTGGCGAATTCCTGCATTATTTCTTCGCTGGTATGTGCAGTTTCCAAAACATCAAGAGGCAGTCTCAAAAAGATATCGCCCTTATCACTGACCCACTGTCTGTAGGTAGTCTGCGGATATTCGGTTGCTTCCACATTCCAGTACTGATTCTTATTATTGGCATCGAACATTTGGTTTACGATCTTGCCGTTTTCATATGCCAAAACGGTCTTATCGGACATTGCAGTACGGATAATATATGTACCGTCAGCTTGCTTGTGGAATACAAACTGTTCTGCATTGGAGCTCTTTCTGGACTGAATCTTAGGCTCCTTGCCGGGAAGAGGATTTTCCATTGCCAAACGGGTATCAGCTTCGTCACCAAAGCAAATATAATGTGCGCTTGCGTTAGCACGGCTTGTAACAGGATATAAAGTCAACAAGTCACTTCCTGTGTTATTGATGGTGTATACTTTGCCATCCTCAGACAAACCGAGTTTATTGTTGTTTGCAGCGTTGGAAATGAAATAAGCGCCGTAATTAAAGGCTGTTATTTCACCCAGAGAAGAATCTTCTTCATCGGTAACAGTTTCGTTTTGTTCGGTATCGGGATCCTGTGGTTCTTCAGTATTCTTATCACCGCCACAAGAAACCATAACAGCCAAAGAGAGAAGCATTAGTAAAAGCGCGATCAGTGTCTTTTTCATCTTGTGTCTCCTTAAATATTTTTTGTACTTATATTATAGCGTATATGAAGGTAAAAGTCAATATGTATTTTAGGGTATAAGTTTTAACATTATGTAAACAAATCATGGATGACGGAAAAAACAAACACCCAACCTAAGCCGGGTGTTTGTCGGTTAAATATCAATTGTTTGCCAAATGGCACATAAACTGCGCCACACGCGGATACAGTACTTCATATCCATTGCTGTTGGGATGAATAAGATCCTGTAATTTAGCAGTTGTCTTATATTCCAGGACATTTTCATTAAAATCATCATCAAAGAACAGATCAAGATAAGGTATTCCCCATTTATCACAGATCTCTTTGGCAACAGTAAAGTATTCGGTCATATCGCTCAGTCTTCCGATTTTCGAAATCGAACGGAAATTGATGATAAATCCGATCTTTGTATCGGGAAAATACTTTTTAGCTGTGTAAAAAAGTTCTTCCAAACCGCCTGCATAGGTGGAAACATCGAAATCGGCAGGATCCTTAGATTCAGTTACGGTTCCCACTTCTCTGCTGTCCCATGCATCATTTACGCCGCCATGCAACAGAAGAAAATCAAATGTTTGATCCTTGATTCTTTCTAACTGAAAGATCACGCGGTTGGTTGCACGGCAATTGGAAACAGAAGCACCGTCGCACCCTTTGTTTACATAGCTTGCAAGACCGTATGCGGCATGAATTCTGCCTGCCCAACCCCACCACTGATGTTCTTTATCGAAAGTGGAAGCCATGCAGATCGAGTCACCAAGGAAGGCAGCAGTCTTCCCTTTCAGAATGTCAAAATTTGCGCTCATAAATTAATTATTGCTGATCCATTACGTTCAAACCGTATTGCAGCTGACGCATAAATTCACCAACATAAGGAGTCAAAACAACATAACCTTCAGTATTGGGATGAATCAAATCGTGCAAATACTTAGTGGTTTTATATTGGATTGCATCGTTGATCTCTTCATTGAAGAACATATCCAGATAAGGAATTCCCCATTTTTTGCAGATCAGTTTTGCAGTTTGGAAATAAGGATCCATTTTCTTCAAATTACCGATCGTGGAAACCATCTTGAAGTTGATGATGTAACCAATCTTTGCATTCGGGAAGTATTCTTTTGCGTAATAGAAGAGTTCTTCAAGACCGCCGGCAAAAGTGGAAACATCAAAATCTTCAACATTATAGGACTGCGTGATGGTTCCTACTTCGATTGCATCCCAAGCATCGTTTACGCCGCCATGCAGGATGACAAAGTTATACTTATTGTTCTTGTTGGCATTCAAAAGATCAAGAACGCGCCCGGAGCCGCCCTTACGGCAGTCCGAAATAGAGGTACCGTCTCTACCTGCATTGGTACTCTTAACACCGTACAGAGCTTCTACTCTGCGTGCCCAGCCCTGCCAGTTATCAGCAGCAGCAGCGGTAATGGAGTCGCCCACAAAGAGAGCAGTCTTATTCTTAAGCACTTCAGACACCTTTACTTCAACAGTTGCAGTATACTTGCCGTCTGCGTTGGAAATGGTAACGGTAGCATCGCCTTCGGCAACGCCGGTCAATTTAGCACCGTCGCAGGTCACGATGGCAGTGTCGGAAGAGGTGAAGGTCAGCGTGCTATCGCCGCCCTTTTCGGGAACGAATTTAACATCCAGATCCAGAACTTGATTGATACCAAGCATAAGCTTATCGGTAACAGTAATTCCGGGTTCTTCCTCTCCGGTATCGGAAGTAGGATTTTTTTCGTCTTCTTTTGAAGGCTCATTATCGCCGTTGTTTGTAGTGCCACAGGCAACAAGCATGGTAAATAACATAGAAACCATCAAGAAAAGTGCAATTAGTTTTTTCATGTCAATTCTCCTATTCGTTTAATTTAATACTAGGATACATCAATTTTGTGTTCTTGTCAAGAGCAAAACATTTTTTCACTCAAAATTTATTATTCTGAACGAAGCGCCTGTACAGGATCTCTGTTAGCTGCAAACATTGCGGGCAAAAGACCTGCAATAAAGGTAAGAAGCATGCTGATAATTACAAGAACGATGCCGCCCACCGCAGGCAGAGAGGCAATATTCGGTACATCACTGAGCGCTTCAATAATTGCCGAAATGGGAATACACAACAACAGTGTTGTCAGAATACCGATTATACCTGCCGTAAAACCAACGATTAAGGTCTCAGCATTGAATACGCGTTTGATATCTCGCTTGGATGCACCAATAGAACGAAGAATACCGATTTCCTTGGTTCGTTCAATTACAGAGATATAGGTAATGATACCGATCATAATGGAAGAAACCACAAGAGAAATAGAAACAAATGCGATCAGTCCATAGGAAACAAAATCTACGATTGAGGTAACCCCCGACAGCAGGATTGCCATATAGTCGGTATAGGAGATTTTATCATCTTCTCCTTTTGTTTCATTATAACGCTCAATGGCAGAAGCAATCAGCTCCTTATCTTCGAAAGACTTTGCGTAAATACTGATTGAAGAGGGAGTGTTCAGCGTTGTATAGCCAATACGCTTCATGGTATCCGCAAAAGTAGTCGTGGACGTAGAAGGAAGCATATCATAAACAAGAGCTTTTGTTGCTTCATCTTGCGCGATCATGCCATCATAGCAGGCAACCAGTATGGTACTTCCGATTTCACTTTCCATAAATGCTTTGGTATCATTAGCAATGAGCTGTGTAAGAATACCCTTTAATTCTTCATCCGATTTAGTCAGTAAACCGGCCGCCAAAGTCCCCGTATCAATACCGGGACGGTTTGCATAATAGCTTGTGATATAACCAATCTGCAATTCTCTTGATTGCATGGCAGAAACCACCATAGGCACAAATGCCATTTGTGTTTTCACGCCAACCAACATATTGGAAGCATAAGAAGAAAGGATATTGCGCAATACATCAGGATCTGCATCCGAAAGACGGTCAAGAATGGTCTCATCCAGTGTAACGCCAAACTGCGCGGACAACTGACTTGCGTATTCACGTTTTTCTTCGTCGGTCATACTGTTGATCTTATTCATTTGTTCATCCACAGCTTTTTTGATCTCTTCTTCGGTAGGAGTGGTGATCAACTGGTAGAAGAACATTGCCTTTTGCGCGGGTGTGAGTGTCGCTGCCAATTCATTATACGCCGCGATCTTTTCTTCATTGGTGGAAGGAAGTCCTTCACTGCCTGCGTAAGCAAGACCTGTGAAAACGTCAATGTCGGGATTGGCAAGCTGATCCTTTACGATCTGGCTGTTTATAACACCGTCAATCAGATATTCTGTCAACATTGATGTATAACCAAAAGAACCGGTAATGGAAGCTGACATGGTATCTTCACCGGGTTTGATGATGCCGACCACTTTGAGTGTCATACCTGTGGATGCTTTGGCGTTCATATAGATATCATTGCCGCTGTAGTCCACATAAAGATCGCCCTCTTTGTTATACACATCGGTGGGCAGAATAATTTTCATGGTGCGCTTGCAGATCTCTTCATACGTAAAGCGCTGCTGCTCAACCCCTTCTGTGGGAATGCCATTGAAAGCGTTGAAAATGATATCTGCCAGTTCATCGGAAGTTTTCAGTCCAAGTGCATACAGCGCAAGATCACTCACTTCATTGCGGCTGTTCATAACCAACACAACTTCATCCATGGCTTTGGGATACTCACCGTAAACCAGTTCGTACTGATCCTTCACCATTGAATGCACCGGTTCCTTTTTAGGATCTTTACCGGGCAGAATTTCTGAGAAGATTGTCATGGACATTTGCATATCGGAGGCACCGCTAAAGGAAGACATTGTATCGGTAAATGAAGAACCTACTGCCTTGGAAATCAGTGTTTCGATATCCACTCTGGAATAGTTTCCGCCGCTTTCCGCACTGTAAACATAAACGGGGATCCGATAGCTGTAATGAATGGCAGAAGTATAATTTGCCAATTCGTTTTTGTCGGAGAGCAGATAATCTCTGAAATCCGAGAGGTTATTGGTCTTCATTTCGGGCGCAAACATGGTATTAATCAGTTCATACATTACCGAATTGGAATATACTGCATCCAAATCATGCTTGCTTGCCTCTTGGTTCGAACCCATCAGATTTTCCATCATGGCAGACATATCGGTCTCCTCTGCCAAAATAGAAATGGGATAGGAAGTCAAAGTCTCCTGTTGAATGGAATTGATAAAGCCTTGAATACCGTTGGACAATGCCAGAATCAAAGCAATACCGATAATACCGATACTGCCGGCAAAGCTGGTGAGTATAGTTCTTCCCTTTTTGGTCAACAGATTTTGCAAAGAAAGCGAAAGGGCAGTCATACCGGACATAGAAACCTTTCCCTTTCTTGTCTGATTTTTGGGAAGTATTTCTTTTTCTTCCGCTTCTGTAACAGGATTGCTATCCGAAAGCAGTTCACCGTCCAACAGTTTTACAATACGCGTGGAGTACTGTTCAGCCAACTCGGGATTGTGCGTTACCATAATAACCAGGCGATCTTTGGCGATTTCTTTGAGCAGATCCATGACCTGTACGCTGGTAGTTGTGTCCAATGCACCTGTGGGTTCATCTGCCAGCAGAATATCGGGGTCGTTGACAAGGGCGCGGGCAATGGCTACTCTTTGCATCTGACCGCCCGACATTTGGCTCGGCTTTTTGTCAAGCTGATCTCCAAGACCTACTTTTTCAAGTACTTCGGCGGCGCGTCTGCGGCGTTCCTTCTTTTTAACGCCCGAAAGCGTCAATGCCAATTCCACGTTCGAGAGTACTGTTTGGTGAGGAATCAGATTGTAGCTTTGGAATACAAAGCCAACAGAATGATTTCGATAGCTGTCCCAGTCACGATCGCTAAACTCTGTTGTGGATTTTCCATTGATCGCAAGCTCGCCGGAGGTATATCTGTCAAGACCTCCAATGATATTGAGCAGTGTTGTTTTTCCGCAACCAGAAGGACCAAGAATGGAAACAAATTCATTGGCACGGAAAGTAATGTCAATTCCTTTCAGCGCATGAACCGGCTCCTCCGGTGTGGGGTAATCTTTCTTGATTTGTTTTAATTTCAGCATGGGTAAATCCTCTGGATAATTTATTATGGAATATCATACCACAAAATTGTGAAAATATTGTGAATACACTGTTGATTTTAGTCCATTCTATACCACATCATACTACTTTTGTGAGGAAAATCTTCCTGCGTAGCCACAAGTTTTACAAAGGGGCTCAGTATAACATTGTTTTTTAAATCCCTCGCGCAATTCCACCGCGCGCTTTGTGTTCAAAATTTCTGCAAGCGGCATATCAAACACATTACCAAGGGCAATATCACCATTGCAATCAAGACAGCACGGTACAACAGTTCCGTCCACCAAAATGCCGGCCTGATCTCGCAAACCGTAGCAAGAACCGTTTTGACGAAGGGGGGCGCGGGAAAGATCGGGCCAGGTAAATCTGTTCCCCCACTCCAAAAAAAGTTTTTCCGAAATGCGCACACCTTTTGAATTTTGCGTCCACTTGCCGGGAAGTGCTTTTTTCATTTTATCTAAAATGTATTCATTTTCCCGGTGCATTCCGGGCAGTTCTCCGTCCAGATTCCAAAGGCGCAGTACTGTAATAATACCGCCGCTTGCCGTTTCACGGGCTGAAAAGAAACAGTTTTCAAAATAGCTTTCATCCTGCATCCCGTCATTGGCTTCAAAACTGTGTAAAGATATGTTGATTTTGTGAAGTGCTTTTTGGGAAAGAAGAATGTCCAGCTTTTCTTTTAGCAGTGTGCCGTTTGTTGTAATGATCACTTTCAGTCCGATTTCTTCACAAATGCCTAAGAGTTCTGCCAGTTTCGGATGCAACAGCGGTTCCCCCATTACGTGTAAGTAAATAAAATCCGATACGGTCTTCACTTGTTTTGCCGCATACGCAAAGTGCGCAAGATCCATAAACGCTTTTGGGCGCTTGTGCCCCGGGCAAAAAGCGCAACTGCAGTTACAGACATTTGTGATTTCCAAATATACTTTTTTGAGCATCATAAACCGCCGTCCTCTGCCAACAGCGTTTTTTTCTTTTTTCCATGGACGGTTTTATGATAGAGATAAACATAGAAGATAAGTTGTGCCGTGATGGTCAATATCCAGGATACGGGATAAGAACGGAACAAAACAGTAAAGGAATGGTTCCCTTCCATGGCAAATACCGTATTGACCCACAGTATACGTACACCGCAAGCTCCCAGCAGACAAATGACCATAGGGATAAAAGAAGATCCCATACCGCGCAAAACACCGCTCATTACATCCATTACACCGCAGAAGAAATATGTAAAAGCAATAATAGTAAGTCGTTCCAGACCAAAACGCATGGCAACTTCAGATTCACGAATATAGATACCCAGCAAGTTATCTGCAAACAGGTAAGCCATACCGCCAAACAAAACCCCGGTTATAACAACCAGCCCAATACACAAACCGAATATCTTTTTCAGCTTTCTTAATTTTCCCGCACCCAGATTTTGCGCCGTAAAGGCAAGTGCAGTATGATGGAAGGCATTCATTGCCATATAAATAAATCCCTCAATATTGCCGGAAGCAGTGCTTCCCGACATGGCAAGTTCGCCAAAAGTATTGACAGAAGACTGAATCACTACATTTGAAATAGCAAAAACAGATCCCTGCAGTCCTGCAGGCAATCCGATACGCAGGATCATAAACAATTCTTTTCGGTATAAAGCCAATTTCTTAATTTGCAAACGGTAATTGCTGTCGCATTTAATTAAATGACGAACTACGAGAATTGCGGAAATGGTTTGAGAAACAGCAGTGGCAACAGCCACACCGATCACACCCATGGTAAAAACGCCGGCTAGCACCAAATTCAACAGTACATTGACGACACCCGCAACGGTTAAGAACACAAGAGGTCTGGATGTATCTCCGATAGATCGCAGAATGGCTGCGCCAAAGTTATAGATCATCATGGCAGGCGCACCAATAAAGTATATTTTCATATACAATGCCGCACTGTTCAATACAGTGTCAGGTGTATCCATCCAAACAAGGAAGATTCGGGAAAACAACAAACCGATGATCATTACCGCAATACCGCCAAGTAAACTCAGAAGCATGGCGGTGTGCACCATCCGGTGAACACCCTTGTCGTTTTTAGCACCGTAATTCAGTGCAGTGCCGGAAGCAGCCCCTACCGAAAGACCAAGGAACACATTTACGATCAAATTAATCAGCGCCCCCGTCGCTCCCACAGCAGCCAGTGCTTTTTCTCCCGAAAAATGCCCAACCACAACAAGATCTGCCGCATTGAACAGCAGCTGCAGTACACCGCTCAGGATCAAAGGCAGTGTGTACAGCAAAATTCCCGACAAAAGAGGGCCTTCTGTCAGATCAAGATCCTTTCTTTTGAATACTGAAAATAATGATCTCATCCTAATCTCCATTTTGACATACAGTCATCACAAATCTGTGATTCTGCTTCTGCATTGGCATAGAGCAGAAATTTTCAATAACAATCTATTGTTTTATAACAACGTTTCGGCAAAACGCACAGCCGACATTGCATCCGGGCCGTAGTGATCAGCTTTCATTGCCTTGGCGTATTCATCGGTCAGAACCGCTCCGCCCACCATGATTTTGATTTGCGGCAGTTCGCGGCGCAACAAATCGACAGTTTCTTTCATGGCCGGAACAGTGGTGGTCATGAGGGCAGACAGCCCAACCAAACGTGCATTTTCTTTCTTTGCCGCATCCAGAACAGTCTGCGGTGACGCATCATGTCCGAGATCCACCACACGGTAACCGTAGTTTTCCAGTAAGCATACCACTATATTTTTTCCGATATCATGGATATCACCTTTCACGGTCGCCACAACAATAGTATACTTTTCAACAGTTTTACTGTCACTGCCCATTTGACTCTTGATTGCCGAAAATGCTTTCTTTGCCGCATCGGCAGACATCAAAAGCTGAGGCAAAAAGACTGTTTTAGCTTCATATCCTTTGCCCACCGAATCCAGTGCGGGAACGATCTCTTCCTCCACGATGGACAGAGGAGATTTTTCCTGCATGCACATCAGTGCATAGCGATATGCATCTTCCGAAAGACCTTTTATGATTGCCTGTTGCAGAGCGCTCTTTTCATTTTCTTTATGGGAATCGCTTTGATTTATCGGTGTTTGCATAGCCATTTGCGTTCCCTGCGACAGAGTGGAAGCAAATTTAATATAGTCAGCACACATCAAATCTTTTCCGCTAAGAACCAAATACGAATAGTAAGCGTTCATCATAGATACCGAATAAGGGTTCATAATAGCGGCATCCAGTCCCATTTGCAGTGCCATTGTGAAAAACACTGCATTAATATTATCTCTTTGCGGTAGCCCAAAGGATATATTGGAAACGCCAAGGGAGGTATGCAGTCCCGCTTCTTTGCACAAACGAAGCGCATCCAGTGTTACACCGGGCGCTGATGTATCCGAGCTGACTGTCATAGTCAACGTATCCACAATCAGATCCTTACGAGAAATACCGTATTGTTCCGCACGGCATGCAACCCGTTCGGCGATAGCCAATCGCTCTTTTGCCGTTTGAGGAATTCCCTTTTCGTCCAGCGTCAGTACAACCACAACACCGCCATATTTTTTTACAAGGGGAAGCACGCTTTCCATGCTTTCTTCCGATCCGTTTACCGAATTAATCAGTGCTTTACCGTTATAACGGCGCAGAGCCTTTTCCAAAACCGACGCATCGGAGGTGTCGATCTGCAGGGGTACATCCACAACACTTTGCAGTCCGGTAATACTGCGTAGCATCCATTCCCCTTCATCAATTTCGGGAAGTCCCACGTTTACATCCAAAACTTCTGCGCCGAAATCCAATTGACGAATTCCTTCTCCCAAAATGTAAGACAGATCGCCCTCCCGCAACGCCTGTTTGAATGCCTTTTTGCCGGTGGGATTGATGCGCTCACCGATCAGTATCGGTTTTTCTCCAAATCTAACCGTTTTAAAACCGGAACTGATCACACAGTTTTCTTTTTCGGTAATAGAATGTGGCTTTTTTCCTGCCAATCGATTGGTAAGCGCAGTGATATACGCAGGTGTCGTTCCGCAGCAGCCGCCAAAAATCATACCGCCGCACGCATATGCTTGCTCCATCCATTCGGCAAATTCCGAAGGGGAAACATCATAGCAGGTCTTGCCGTTTTCAATATAGGGCATACCCGCATTGGGCTTTACGATGATCGGAATGGAAGCACAGTCAAAAAAACGCTTGATAACAGGCAACATTTCGCGCGGCCCCATGGAGCAGTTCAGTCCGATGGCATCTACCCCAAGACCCTCAAGCATTGCACACATGACTTCGGCAGAAGCGCCTGTCATGAGCAAGCCGTCAGCACCGTATGCATTGGTGACAAATATCGGAAGATTACTGTTTTCTTTTGCTGCTAAAACTGCTGCCTTGGTTTCGTAGCAATCGTTCATGGTTTCGATCACAATTAGATCAGCACCTGCTTTTACACCGAGTTTTACAGTCTCGGCAAATAGAGTCACAGCATCCTCAAAATCCAGATCGCCGTAAGGAGCCAGCATTTTCCCGCTGGGACCGATATCCAACGCAACATAAATATCTTCTCTTTGCCCGGCGGCATTTCTTGCATTGGCAATTGCCGCATCAACAATCTTTTCCAGATCTCCGTTTTCCAAATTGTAGTGTCTGGTGTTGGCACCAAAGGTATTGGCTAGCAGAATACGGCTGCCTGCATCGATATAGTCTTTATGCACCTTGGTTATACGTTCGGGATATGTAATATTCCAGTCCTCAGGACGTTCGGCATCGGTCAATCCCATGGACTGCAGGATTGTACCCATACCGCCGTCTAAAAACAAAGGACCCTTTGCCAATATTTCTTTTAAATTAAACATGAAGTCTCCTTTCCGGTACCGACAACGGCACTGACACTTTTAGAGGGCGATATCATCAAGGATTGATTCAAACAAACTCCAAGCGACCGTGTGGCATCCAGCAATTTAAAAATTTCTATTTGGTTTTCCAGCTTAAAATCTCCGTATCCGGGACTGATCCTCGGCTTGGGCAGGGATTTGGGATCGATTTTTTGGCAAAAGTCATCGAGCAGCGCTTCCACAGCAGCACTGCCTGCCGCATCTGCCATAAGCCCGTCAGTCATAGAACGTATGCCTGCCGCGGCAATCATGCGGTCAACGCTTTGACCGACAGTTCCCAAGAGAATATACGCGCCTTCACAGTCGGAAAGATATTTTACTGTCAATTCTCCCGACAAAACAAATCCTTTTCCCAGTGTTATACGGTTTGCTTCGCGCTTTGCTATAGGCAAATGTGTATATATGCATATTGGGAATGCTGCTTGTTGGCAAAGCTCTATGGCCTTTTTTGCATAGCGCAAAACCTCTTCATCCTTTAGGGGAAGAGAGGATGCATAGTGCAGAACTTCTTTTGTATCTATGCGTAGCGGTTGTATCGGTTTGAATATACGGTGTATCATTGTCATCTCTGCTTTTTGGACTCAATTGCCCTGATATGCTGTATTTTTTGAAAATAATTGATGTCTGTATAGGGTTTTAACTTTTCAGCAATTGTCTGCACACGATCTGCCGTTAACGTTTTTGGGCAATACTTTCGGATATATTTCCGCATGGATCTTTGATTGCACAAAACCGTATTTTCAGTCGAACACTTGATTCTTTGCAGACGGCATCGATTGCCGAAAACTACAAATGAATAGATCGGAAGATCGGGCATATTGAGTGTGTTTTTTAACCAGCGGCAATGCATCGCATTTTGCATGATGGGATTAAAAAATGAAAACTTCTGAAAATTCTTGCGCGGATCATGGCGAAACAATTGATACCAGTATGGGTTCTTTTCGTCACCGAAAATGCGACCGATATAGTTTTTTGATTCAAAAACAAAAATTCCGCGCGTTGAAACAGCAAGCAAATCAATTTCGCAAGTGGTTTCGTCCTTTTTGGGAAGATACAAATTGGCAAACCATACGGTATTTTTAGGCATATATCGATTTGCCTTTCGCCACAATTGAAATTCACCGTATCTTCCGTGTTCACGGGCAAAATCGTCATAGGAAGTCATTCCATACCATGGACTGCGGCGATAGCAAAGCAACCCCAGTATGTATTCGCAAATCCTTCCGGGACAGCGAAGGATCAATTCGCCGTAATGCTGTATACGGTATCCGATATGACGGCAATATCGACGCAGTGTTTTTGCTGCTTTCTTTTTTCTTTTTGGATATCTTCCCATGAACATTTCCTTTTCGGTTGACAAATCGAATAAAAAAATATATAATATGACAAAAAGCGGAAGGAGGATCCATATGCGATACAAAAGAAGAATACTTTCCTTATGCAGAGTTGGAATATTTGCAGCATTGCTTGCGATCGCTTCTTGGATTTCCATTCCCTTCCCGATTCCCGTCACTTTACAGCTTTTGATTTTGTTTACAATGACACAAATAATGAAGCTTTCGGAATCAGTTTCAGTAACCCTTGTCTACCTGGGTCTGGGTGCTGTAGGGATTCCTGTGTTTACGGGTTTTCAATCGGGTTTTGGTGTTATTTTGGGTCCAACCGGCGGTTTTTTATTGGGATTCATCCCCTCCGCTGTTTTACTTAGTATATGTTTTTCCAAAACACAAAGAAATACGATTCGGTTCATGATCTCTCTGCTGGGACTGGTTCCGATCTATTGTTTTGCGGTTGTTTGGTATACCTTCATATACGGAGGTAAAGGAGCGTTTACCGCCTGTGTCCTGCCTTTTTTGCCGTTTGATATCATAAAAGCGGCAATATCTGTTCCGCTTTCCGTACGGTTGAAAAAAAGCTTTAAATCATTCGTAAAGTAACTTCACCGCTATCCAGTAAAATCTCATTTCCATCCTGCAAAAGAACCACAAGGGCACCGTTATCGGTAATATCGGCTGCTGTTCCCAAAAAGGTCTTATCCCCTTGTGCACAGATCACTTGCTTTCCCAGTACCATACTGGCACTACGATAACGATCCATATAGGCATATTCCTGCTGATTTTCTGAAAAATCAAATATTTTATTTGTAATGTTGGCGATCAATTGATTTGGGTCACAGTCGCTTTGCAAACTGCCTGCAATGCTTTCAAGTTCCGAGGGAAATTCTTCGGTATTCAAATTGATACCAATGCCAAGGATCACATAAGTGCAGTTATTTTGCAACGAATCCGGCATGGTTTCTGCCAAAATTCCGCATATTTTTTTCTTTTGGTAATAGAGATCATTGACCCATTTAATAACAGTTTGCTTTCCTGTGGTTTCTTTGATCGCTTCCATAACAGCAACCGCAGCAGCGGAGGTAATGGAAACGACTTGGGCTAGAGGCTTAGTCGTAGAATATACAAGGGTCATATAAATCCCGCTTTCTTTCGGCGAATAGAAAGAACGTCCCAATCGACCCCTTCCGCCGGTCTGTGTTTTGGCAATGAGCAATGTTTTTCCAGACACTAATTTGCGCAACCTGCGTTTAGCTTCTGAATTGGTGGAATCGATCGTTTCAAACAACACAATCTGTGTGTCCTTCCATTTACTGCTCAGTTTATTTTGTATTGATTCGATATGAGGCATCTTCACTGCACTATCCTCTCATTACACATTTAAATCCTGCTGTTCTCTCTGACATATTATCTTTTATTATATCACAAATTTATTCCATGTTCAATAGGTTATCAAAAACCTTTTCAAAAACATGTTTTTCAAATTATATATATTGACTTTCTATACACACTCTGCTATGATTAAATGTATCATTACAAGGAAGTGAAGATGTGCTACAATCCGGTATACAGTGGGCAATTGCCATCATTGGCGGCATTCTCAGCATTTTATATGCATATAAATATATTTACGTGTTCCTAGGACTTTTTTTTACACGTCATTTTCCGCCTGCCGAAAAATATCATCGCTATGCTATCTTAATTGCCGCACGAAACGAAGCGACTGTCTTATCTCATCTTTTGGAAAGCATTGCACAACAGGATTATCACACCATCGCCCCCGGGAAATTGGATGTATTTGTGGTTGCCGATAACAGTACGGATAACACTGCGGAAATTGCCCGAAAGAATGGTGCGTTCTGCTATGAGCGCTTTGACAAGCAACACTGCACCAAAGGTTTCGCACTTCAGTTTTTGGTGGAAAAGATCAGGCAGGAATTCGGCCTTGACAGTTATGACGGATATATCATTTTCGATGCGGACAATCTGCTTGCCAAGGACTATGTCAGCCGCATGAACGATTCCTTTGACAATGGCAATAAAATTATTTGCTCTTATCGTAATACCAAAAATTTCGATTCAAACTGGATCGCCGCCTCTTATGCCATTCATTTTCTGAGAACCGTTCGCAACGAGCACCGAGCCAGATCTTATTTAAGAATGCCCACCCGTATTCAAGGAACCGGATTTTTGGTTGCGGCTGAGATCATACGCAACGGTTGGAACTATACTTCTCTGACCGAAGACCGTGCACTGTCGGCAGATGCTGTTGTAAACGGATACGATATTACTTACAACCACGATGCCGTATTTTATGATGAACAGCCAACTTCATTGCACATCGCCATGCGTCAGCGAATACGGTGGTCAAAAGGTCATTTGCAGGCATTCGCAGAATCAGGCGGGAAGCTGTTCAGACATATATTCAGAAAAAAAGAGCTTTATAACAGTCTGCGCAATTACGACATGCTTATGACCATTTTCCCACGCCAGTTCTTTTCTGCCTTGAAAAGAATCCTGTCCCTCTTGTTAAAACTCTTGATTGTTTTCCATGCGTTCACCGTATGGAATCTGACAGCAGCGGTATTTACATGGTTCTTTGCACCCTTTGCCATGCAGTGGTTTTACGCAGCTTACGTACTTATTTTTGAACGCAAGCGATTGCCATGCGTCGCTTGGTACCGAAAGATCTGGTATATATTTATGTTCCCATTGTTCGATGTGTTAGGACGGCTTTCCATGCTCATTGCGCTGGTCATCCGTGTCGAATGGAAACCAATCCCCCATAATGAAAGTGTGCGTTTATCGGATATTAAAATCAAAGAATAAGATCCCTTACATAGCCTTGCAACGGCTTGTAAGGGATCTGTTTTTTTAACTTATTCATTCCACTGTTTGAAATACTACAGCGTCGTTTTCAAGACGGCAAATTGCCTTGTCATTTTCCTTTAGTTTTCCTTCCAAAAGCGCGTTTGATAGTGCATCCTCAATGGTTCTACGAATCGCGCGGCGCAGGGGTCTGGCACCGTAAACAGGATCAAAACCTTCCTTTGCCAACTTATCGATCAAACTGTCATCAAAGGAGAGGTCAATATTCATAGCATCCACCCGACACTTAACTTCACTCAGCATCAAACGGGCTATTTCACGGATGTCACCTTCGGAAAGTTGTTCAAACACAACGATCTCATCAATACGATTCAAAAATTCAGGGCGGAAAGTCTGTTTCAGTGCATTCATGACCCGATCTTTAACATCCGACTTTTGTTGATCGCCGCTTGCGGTAAAACCAAGAGAGCGGGATGCTGTGATCCCCGATGCCCCCACGTTGGAGGTCATAATCACAATGGTATTTTTAAAATCGACCTTTCTGCCTTGAGAATCGGTTAGTTGACCTTCATCCAGTATCTGCAAAAGCATATTAAAAACATCCGGATGTGCTTTCTCGATCTCATCAAACAGTATCACACTGTAAGGCCGTCTGCGTACCTTTTCGGTCAACTGTCCGCCTTCATCATAGCCCACATAGCCGGGAGGCGAACCAATCAGCTTGGAAACACTGTGTTTTTCCATATATTCCGACATATCCAAACGAATCATAGCTCCATCGTCACCGAAAAGAATTTCGGAAATGGTTTTAGCAAGTTCCGTTTTCCCTACTCCCGTAGGCCCCAAAAAGATAAATGAACCCATGGGGCGTTTGGGATCTTTTAGTCCCACTCTGCCTCTCTTAATAGCTTTGGCAACCGCTGTGACCGCCTCATCTTGACCAATCACTCGCTGATGCAATTCAGTTTCCAAGCGCAGCAATCTTTCCCCTTCATTCTCAGAAAGACGCTTTACGGGAATGCCGGTCCATGCAGTAACGATCTCTGCAATCTCACTCTCTCCGATGGAGAGCTGTGTGTCGCCGCAACGCTGATTCCACTGCTCTTTCTCTAAAGCAAGTTCTTCCCTCAATTTCTTCTCCTTGTCACGAAGCGATGCCGCCAACTCAAAATTCTGACTTTTGATTGCTGCTTCCTTTTCTATACCGTTCTGCGTGAGTTTTTCTTCCAGTTTCTTCACAGAATCGGGAGCGGTAAAATGATCGATACGGCATCGTGAGGCTGCTTCATCAATCAGATCAATGGCTTTATCCGGCAGATAACGATCGGCAATATAGCGGCGTGACATGGAAACAGCAGCCGCAATTGCTTCGTCGGTAATTTTTACCTTATGGTGCGCCTCATATTTATCACGCAATCCTTTCAGTATCAAAACGGCTTCTTCTTCCGATGGTTCACCCACCATTACAGATTGAAAACGCCTTTCCAACGCAGCATCCTTTTCAATGTGCTTTCGGTACTCATTGATCGTAGTTGCACCAATCACCTGCATTTCTCCCCGTGCCAATGCGGGCTTTATAATATTGGCAGCATCCACAGCACCTTCTGCGGCACCTGCACCGATGATCGTATGGATTTCATCAATAAATAAAATGATATCGGGATTCTTAACAACCTCTTCCATGACCCCCTTCATGCGTTCCTCAAATTCGCCCCGATATTTCGCACCGGCGATCATAGATGACAGATCCAAACGGAAAACGATCTTATTTTGTAACGTTTCGGGCACGTTTTTTTCCACAATTCGCTGTGCAAGCCCTTCAACCACCGCAGTTTTCCCAACACCCGGCTCACCAATCAAGCAAGGATTGTTTTTTGTGCGTCTGGACAGAATTTGGATCACTCTTTGCGTCTCTTCATCCCTGCCAATGATGGGGTCAATCTTTCCGTTTCGGGCAGCTTCAGTCAAATCACTGCCGAATTTTGAAAGATGACCGCTATTCCTGGCAGAATTTTTTGTTTTAGCAGACGTTTTTTGCGTTTCTTCCGGTTGCTCCGAACCCTCTCTGAAAAAACCAAGAATCTCATCCACCAGATCACTGACATATATTCCGCAGGAAATTAAAATTTTGACGGCAATACAGTCAGGTTCTTCCAACAGAGAAAGCAATAAATGTTCGGTGCCGATGTAGTTATGACCGAAACGGTTCGCCTCCAGCGCGGAACGCTCAATAATGCGCTTAGTCCTTGGGGTCATGTCCGTGGCAGTAACAGCAGCACTGCCAACACTTCCCGCAGTCTCAACGATACCATATACTCTATCGTGATCAATTCCTTTTGAAAGCAGTATTTTAGCAGCAACTCCTTCGCTTTCTGAAAGAAGCCCTAACAGTAAATGCTCCGAACCAACATAGCTATGCGACAATTCTCTGGCAGACTCCAGCGCCATATTCAAAGCATTTTGTGCAGTTTTGGTAAAACGGTTATTCATTCAATTCTCCTTTCATTTCTCTGCGCAATCGGTCTGCACGTGCCCGATCCCTGTCCTCGGCGTTCTTGCAATGATATCGGCAGGTGATCTGACCGGGTGCCAGATAAGTGAGTAAAGCATCCAAAGTGTGAATATTACAGCTTTCGGGAAGTGAAAGCTGCAAAGCATATCCCAAGCGCAAAGAAGCATAGTGTTTTAAAAATTCATCATATGATATTCTGCCCGCATACGCCATAATTCCATACGCCCTGCCTGCGGTATCTAAAATCAAATCGCGGTCAATATGCGCTCTCGCTTTCAGTTCTGCTTCAATCACTCTGCCTATCGTTTCCACAAAGCGCAAAAGTATCTCATTTTCAGTGCTGCCCAGCGAATATCGATTGGAAATCTGATACAAAAATCCTTCCGAAGAAGTGCCTTCGCCGTACATACCACGCAAATTGAAGCCAAGACCTCCAAGGGAATCAGAAAGCCGCGCAATATCTCCAACGGTTGTCAGCCCGGGTAAAAATGCCATGACCGACAGTCTCAATCCGTAACCAAGATTGGTGGGACAGCGAGTCAAATAACCAAGACGGCTGTTAAAGGAAAAACGCAGTTTATCGGACAAATCAGCCAAAACAGTATTTGCCCTTTCCATCACCGTCTCCGGACAGTATCCGTCACCTATAACCTGCAGACGAATGTGATCTTCTTCGGGCACCATAATATAAATTCCTCTCTCTTCATCAGAAAACAAAGTTCCAATGGCTTGATTCATAAAGATGGGACTAATTTTGTGCCCTTCGCACAATGCCAAGCGTGCATTGGCATCAAGAGATGACATATCATTCGCCAAGAACTTATTACCAAGAGCAATTCTCACCTTTTCCAGCAACTCACTGCGCATCGCTTGCGAAGAAGAAAGATCAAAGGGATAATCTTCAATATTGCGTGCATAGCGCACACGGGTAGTAAGAATGACGCTTCTGTCACAATCTATATTCTTTTCCATGCGCATTATTCGCCCTCCTTTTGATTCAATGCTTTTATTTCGTCGCGTAATTTTGCGGCAAGTTCAAAATTCTCTTCCTCAATCGCTTTGTCCATCTGTTGCTGCAATTCAATAAGCCGCATGGATGCAGACGATTCAACCTGACAATTATCCTGCTTGAAAGCATTATCACCATGCAGTCTGGCAATCATCGGCGCTAACTTCTTTTCAAAAGTACGATAGCATCGAGCACATCCGACCTTCCCGTTAGCTGCTATGTCGTCAAAACCGCTGCCGCAAAGATCACATTTAAGTTTTGGGTTTGTATCTGCATTCAGTTGGATGCTGCCCGGAAACAACCACCCGGAAAAGAAATAGTCACTTCCCGACACAGCAAGGTAACAGTCTTCACAAAGTGAATATACATTCGTACTTCCATTCACAGTATAGGTATAGCGTACCGTAGCTTTTTTGTGTTTACATCTTTCACAAATCATAAAAACCTCCTATCCTTATTCAGAACTCGCAATGGACAACAACATACTTTTTAGAATATCCGCTCGTACATAGTCACGAAAACGGCTGTCGAGCGATTTCAGTGTGCGGTCAGATATAGCGGATGCCATAATCGCAGCCTCCCTTGGCGTAATACACTCTGCCGCAACCAAGTTGCGTAAGAGCACCGACGCCCCCCTTGAATCTATCTCCACAGAAACGGCATGAAAGGCACTGTGCAAGGCATCCCTCGGATCTACCCTCACGCGTCGGATACGAACATACCCTCCTCCCCCTCGCTTACTCTCTATAATATACCCTCTTTCCTGCGTAAATCTTGACGAAATAACATAATTGATCTGACTGGGAACACATCCCAACTTTGCTGCCAATTCATTTCTTTGCAAATCCAGTACATCACTTTCGGTTTCCTGCAATAACTGCTCAATCATTTGCTGTATCATGTCGGTCATTAACATAATTTTACCCTCTTCTCTGTTTGACTTTGACTTTCTTTGACTTTACAATTCTATTATAACACTTATTTTTGATTTGTCAAGGTCAAACAAGGTCTAAAATTAAAAAATCCGCATTTTTCTGCGGATTTTTATATAGACTCAAGCTCTGTTGAGATATTTATTATACGCTTCCGCCAATCGGTTCCATGTTTTTTTGTCCACTTCTCCTGTGGCGGCAATTCCATTAACCCTTTGAAAATCTCGCACATTTCGAATGGTGTTTTCATCAAATACGCCGCTCAACTCCTGTTGTTCCAAATTCTGATATGCAACACCGATGGTACGCAAAATGATTTGAATGATATAGATCAGCGGCATTGCATCTCCTTCGGTCACCCTGCCCTGTAACAGTGTTTCTTCAAAGGGATAGATCGGACTTGACAAAGCATTATTTCTTTGCACTTCATCATATGCTGCGCGCAACGCCTGCCAAGTTGTATAATCCACTCGTCCGGTTATGGGAAGGCCCAGCAGTCCTTGAAATACCTGCACTGCAGTTCTTGTTTCTTCGCCGTATATCCCATCGGGAATTACAAGCGGAATTTGATAACCGTCTTTAGCAAGCATGCGCAGATACTGCTGAATTTCGTAAATCGGGTTTTGTCCTGTCATGGCTGTGTTCCTCCGATCTCATAGCCGGGATACTGTCCTATACTGCGTTGGCTGCCTTTTACAATATCATCGTAGGTATCGGCAATCACTGCCCATGTAATAGCATCCACTGTTCCATCCTGTGTGAGATTGTAAAGACTTTGCACAGTATACACTGCATCCCTTGTATTCTCGCCGAATATGCCGTCTTCCGTAAGGATGGGAATCCCCTCGTATACACTCGCCAATACATTAATGTAGCTTTGCAGATCTCTGACATCCTCACCCGTAAAGCCAATACGCAGTGTTGACCCGGGAAAAGGGCGTGCAATCCCTTCAAATGCAGAAGGCGGCAGTGATTCTATGATACCGATATAGTTTTCGTACAGTATATTCCATGTTTCTTCATCCACAATCCCTGTTTCCGCAATACCCGAATTGCGCTGAAAACTAAGTACCAATCCTTCGGTGCTGTCACCGAAATATCCGTTTATGGGAATGGGAGAAAGACCTTCTGTGAAGGTGGCAACAACATTCAAATAGTACTGTAAAATGCTCACGTACAAACCGCTCATACCTTTTCGCAAATCTTCGGGGTATTGCAGCGACACCTCGTCAAAGGTCAGCCCCTCCGATATCAATTCATTGAGCTGTTTTACCGCATTATATACCGATCGAACTTTGTACCAAGTAGCATCTCCAACAATGCCGTCTTGGCTAAGAGAAAAAATTTCTTGAAACTTTCGCACTGCGCTTTCGGTTTCGGGACCAAAAATACCGTCGGTGGGATTGATCTTTGGTATGGAAGGATAGTTTGCAGAAATACGGTTTAATCTCGTTTGTAAAATGGCAACTTCATTTCCGCTGGAGCCTTCACGCAGTGGTGCCGACGGTGCGCTGTCTGACGGTGTTCCGATAGGGGCATTTCTCACGATCTCTATATCCTCACCATAATAATTTTTCAGTATTTCAAAATAGTCCAACCCTTGTTCTGCCAAAGATGCTGTTCCCCATTGGGACAGACCCGAACAAGTAGTGTTGATTCCGTCGCAGTACTGAGCAAAAAGAGGCAGTACGCTTCCTTTTCTGCGAATATAACTGTTAAAAAATCGATCCACCAGATCTCCGATGTTTTCATATACAGTTCCGTTGATCTGAAACGACTGATCGGTTCCTGTGAAGGAAGTAATATCAAAGTCATATCCTCTGCTGGGGTAATATTCGGTATAGATACGATTAAGTGCAAAAGATATCTGCGCCAGAATATTGGCAATCAGCGCTTGTTCCGGCCAGGTGGGATATATCTCATTTGACGCTACATTGCGTATGTAATCCAAAAAGCTGACCTCCACAATATCCCCGCCCGAACCGGCAGGGCCGATATGCACTCTGACTGTTTCGGGAATCAGCGGTAAAATTGCACCCTGTCCTGTCACGTATTTCCCTGCCTTTCCGGCCGTATATATATGGTGTTACCGCCATTTTCATCCGCATCCGGGAATACAACCTGACCATTTTCATATAATCCTGTCCCGAGATTGATTGGAAGCGGTATCATAAACAAATTGAGAATGGTGGTGGTGTCCGGAAATATATTAATTCCATAACGAATAAGTGAATAGTATCCCCCTTTATCAGCCTCCACAATATAGGAAAGCAGATCCTTTTTTTCCTCCCCGGGCAAAGGCAGTCCGGAGGATGGCAGGGTCACAGGACCCGCAATACCGCTTGCATCTGTATAGATGACCGATTCAACCGTGGAATTTTCGCCTAATTCACTTGTCAGTGTTATCATTACCCCTTCCACCGGGAAGTCTACCGTACCCGATTTCGCTTTTATGATCAGTCTTCCTGTGGGAATCGTTGGATTATCCATATGCATCACCTCCCTACAATATATGTTGCTTCCAAATATTTGTGCAAAACAAAAGCGCTGCCATACGGCAACGCTTCCTGTTACTTTTTGATTTTGAAGACATAGCGAAGAATGGGGGCAAATATTTTGGGTGAACGGACTACTACAATCTTCATACGCTTCTCCTTTACATATCGTACTGTTAGAAGAATATGCGTTTTTTACCTACAGGTTACTCTTTTTTTGCCCACGATGGTTTGCTTTTCAGTGTGGCATATAGATCCAAATAGCTTTCATGTCGTGTTTGCGGAATTTCACCCCTCATAACCGCTGCAATCACAGCGCAGCCGTCTTCTTTGAGATGGGTACATTTCTGATAGCGGCAACAGCCAAGATGAGGGCGAAATTCGCGAAATGCCTTAGGAAGATCCTCCAGGCGGTAAAAATCAAAAGTGGCAAAATCAAGCATGGAGAAGCCGGGTGTATCGGCAAGAAAGCCGCTTACACATTTGTTTTGCAACAACATCGACAGCGGGAGCAGTGAAACCGCTCTTGTGGTATGTCTACCTCTGCCTGTTTTTTCGGCAACCGTACCGGTTTCCAAAGAAGTGCCCGGAAACAAATGATTGATCAGCGTGGATTTTCCGACCCCGGAAGCACCGGCAAATGCGATGGTTGCATTTTGACAGTTATCTTCAATATATGTTCTGATGCTTTCTACTCCGTCTCCCGAAACAGAGGAACAGGAAAATACAGTGAAACCGCATTGGCGGTAGGTTTGTTCCAATTTATCAGCAAGTTCGGATTCAAGATCGCTTTTACTGACCACAATGATTGGCTCAATACCCAAATGATCCGCTATGCTGATCAGTTTATCCAAGGTAAGCATGGCAGGAGCAGGACGAGCTGCCGCTACAACACAAAAGAGAGCATCCAAATTTGCCATACTGGGGCGAATGAGTGCATTTTTTCGCTCACATACCGTTTCAATACAGGGATTCTCCCCTTCATCGAAAAGCAAAGTCACGTAATCCCCCACCAATACCTTTAAATGCTCATTTCTGAATTTCCCTCTGGGCTTGCATTTTATGTTATCTCCATTTTCGGTAAGAACTGTATACAATCCTCCCGAAGATTCTAAAATTCTTCCCTTGATCAGTTGATTTTCCATGTAAATTTCCATTCTGACGCCTTGCGTCAGCACAAATAGTGCTATTAAATTTTTATGCCGCTTAGGGGCAAAATGGGATAGATCCCATAGTAAGAAAATTTGAGTGTGAATCAATCGGTTAATGCTACTAAAGCCAAGTTTTCACGCTGTCTCCCACATAATGCATTGTAGTTATTATACGATATTTTAAAAAAAAATGCAAGATACAAAATAATTTTTTTGTGATGTACCTTGCTTTTGAGAATAATATTTGCTATGATGAACTTAGAATTTTAAAGGAGTACAGTGCAGTGGATATAATGCAAATAGAAAACACCGTTGCCGAGTTGTTTTCGCTCGGATGCCTGCGCAAGGTGGTCTTTGGCGGTGGTCATGATAAAAATGTTCTGCGGTGTGAAGCAGTTCCCGTCAAACAGGGAGAAAATACGTTATGGCGTATTACCCGTTATCTTTCGGACGGAAAAGCTCTGCACGAGAATTTTAAAGAAGATGAAATGCCCTCTCGGGTCATTCAAATGTTAAATATCTTTTCGGAATTTCATCTGCACGCCGCTGAAGGTCAATTTGATTGCCGTATTACCAAAAAGGGCAAAATTCTGGTATCAGACAAGATCAAGCGAAATGTTAAAGCAGAGGCAACAGATCACAACCGTCAAAAGCAGTACATTCTTGACAGTAGTGCCTGCCGTGATTTTCTATTTGCTCTTGGCGTATCGGATGCCAACGGCAAAGTGTTTGAAAGAAAAATGGCAAAATTCCGCCAGATCAATAAATTTATTGAGATCGTGCGTGATGTTTATCCCGAACTGCCCGCAGAGGGGGAGCTTACCATCTGTGATCTTTGTTGCGGAAAGAGCTATCTGACCTTCGCTGTATACTACTATTTAACAGCGGTTTTAAACCGCAAAGTCAAAATCTATGGCGTTGACCGCAAAACCGATGTGATTGCTTTTTGCAAGGAATTGGCAAAGAAGTTAGGCTTTGACGGCATGGAGTTTGTGGCAGAAGATATTCTGAATTTTGATATACCCCGCAAACCCGACATGGTGATCTCCTTACACGCATGCGATATCGCAACCGATATTGTTCTGGCAGGAGCATGCCGATTTGGTGCAAAGGTCATACTTTCCACCCCTTGCTGCCATCACGAAATGTTTTCACAAAGCAAAAAGAATACGCCAGATAGCCTTGGCTTCATTATGGAGCATTCCATTTTGCGTCAAAAATTCTGTACAGCAGCCACAGATGCACTGCGTGCACTCAGATTGGAAGCAGAAGGCTATGCCGTGGATGCATTTGAACTGATCGACCCTGAAGAGACCCCCAAAAATGTAATTTTACGTGCAGTGTACCAAAACACCCACGGCATTCGCCGTGACAAAGCTTTGGAGCGCTACCGTGCCGCATGCACGCTTTTGGGTGTATCACTCACTCTGGATAAACTATTAACCGATGCAGAAAGAGAGGAACACAGTGGAAATATACTTAACTTCCGATGAACTGCGTCATCTTGAAAACTGTCATGAAAAAAACGGTGTTTCAAATTTGCAAATGATAACTGAGGCGGCAAGTGTATCTGCCGAATACATCAAAGATCATTACCCAAGTTGCCGTATTTTGATCCTTTGCGGAAAAGGTAATAACGGTGCCGACGGACTGATGCTTGCATGTTTGTTACATCCGCTCTATTCGGTTACCGTTTATCATCCATATGTCGGGCAAATAGATTCTCCCAATGCAATTTGTTATAAAAAGGCCAAAGAAACAGGTGTATGCTTTGCCCATAACATATCTTTGAATGAATTTGATCTCATCATTGACGCCTATTACGGTATTGGATTTCACCTGCCTCTTTCCAAAGAAGTGCAACGGATTTTTAAATATGTCAACAACAGCCATTTGCCAATCATCTCTTTGGATATTCCAAGCGGAGTGGAAGCTGATACCGGCAGAAGTGACCGTTATGCAATTTTTGCCCATACCACCCTGACCTTCACCCGTAAAAAGCCGGGTCTGATGGTATATCCCGGCGCAGACCATGCAGGAAAAGTGGTACTGTTGGATGCAGGCATACCCGTCCCTCTTAATGTAAAATCTCCTTACGCCTCATTGAACGATCTTGCACTTTACCCTTCCCGTCCCGACAACAGTCACAAAGGTACCTTTGGCACGCTCGCTATTTATGCGGGTTCATTGGGAATGGCAGGTGCAGCATATCTTGCCGCTCTTGCTGCCTACCGCACCGGAGTGGGACTGGTTAAGATCATTACTCCCATCGAAAACCGTATGATCCTGCAAACCATGCTCCCGGAAGCGGTCTTAGTTTGCTACGACAGCCAATCACCCGATTTCAGAATGCTGGAAAAAGCTCTTTGTTCCTGCAATTCTCTTGTGGCAGGACCGGGGATCGGTATCAATGAAACCGCCGGTAAGATTCTACATATGCTTCTTTCCGTGTTTGACGCAAATAAAACAGTTTTGGATGCTGATGCACTGAATCTGCTTGCCAAAAGCGGTGCATTCCTACCCAAAGGAGCCGTCATTACCCCTCATCCAAAAGAATTTTCGCGCCTGACGGGAGAAAACATACAAGATATTATCGCAAAACCTCTTAGCTATTCCGTAGAATTTTCCAAACATAACGAAGTTATTACCCTTCTCAAAGGTGCGCGCACAGTAATCGCCTCTCCGTCTGGAGAAACTCGCATAAATCTATCGGGTAACAACGGCATGGCAACTGCGGGCTCAGGGGATGTGCTTTCAGGTATCATTGGTGCCCTTTTGACGTTGGGATTATCCTCCTTTGATGCCGCTTCCCTTGGCGCTTATATCCATGGACTGGCAGGTGATCATGCAATCAAACGCATTGCAAAGCCTTCGCTAATAGCGTCCGATATCGTTGCATCTATTTCCGATGTACTGTTAAATGAATAACCGATTAATATAAAAAAAAAAGTCACCTGATGCTGAATCAGATGACTTCTTTTTTCATTAAATGTAAGATTTGAGAACTTCAGGAGCATTCTCGGGATCAATGGACGCGGTAAGCGTGATCGAAACTTCATGAGACTGCGCAACTTTTGCGATGGCATCTACGAATGCCGCAAAATCGTTGGCATCGTAATTACAGATCTTCATGCCTTGGTCAACAAAAATGTCCTTGGCGTCATGGTCACTGGCAATGATACCGGCAATAAATCCAAACAAAGCGGTGCCGCCCTTAACCTGATATTCATCTGTATCAACCAAACGAGCCTGATATTTCACTTCGTGAATCAAAGCATTGCCTTTTTCAACAAATACAACAGAACCTTTTGCGGTTTCAAGAGTTGCGTTTGCCATATCTACGATCTGCTTTGTTTTACCGGTGCCTTTCAGTCCCATAATTAACTTTATCATGTGAAACCCTCCTTGGCGGGCTTGGATGCCCATTGTTATTTGCTACGCGCTTGCGTTATTGATATTATACATGAAAGTTATGGATTTTGCAATAGCGTTTTATCGTTTTTTAACGATTATTTTGAAATTTTTTCACCAATGGCGGCACGGATCGCGTCAAATTCGCTACCCTGCTTGCCAAGTAGCGCAAACATATTCTTTTTGTATGCTTCCACACCGGGTTGATCAAAGGGATTCACCCCAATAGTATAGCCCGAAACTGCGCAAGCAAGCTCAAAGAAGTATACCATATAACCAAAGCTGTAAGAGCTGCGATCGGCAAGCTCGATCACAAGATTGGGTACACCGCCATCCACATGCGCAAGAGCCGTTGCCTGCATAGCCACGCGGTTTACTTCGTGCATGCTTTTTCCGGCAATATAATTTAAACCGTCGGTATTGGCAGGATCATACGGAATTACGGTCTTCGCCTTGGGAGTCTTGAGATCCAAAACAGTTTCAAACATCAACGCAGTACCGTCCTGAATGAACTGGCCAAGAGAGTGCAGATCGGTAGTAAAGCATACCGACGCAGGATACAGACCGTTACCGCCCTTGCCCTCACTTTCACCGTACAGCTGTTTCCACCATTCACATGTCATAGCAAATGCAGGTTCATAACCAGCAAGAATCTCAATGCTCTTACCACTGCGAAGCAGGATATTACGAATTGCCGCATATTTCAAGCAGTCGTTCTTTTCAATATTTTCTTCAAACAGAAATGCGTTTCTAGCATCCGCCGCACCTTGCAGCATAGCACGCACATCTGCACCCGAAACAGCAATGGGTAGAAGACCAACAGGGGTCAAAACGGAAAATCTGCCGCCAATATCATCCGGAACCACAAAAGTACGGTATCCCTTGGCATCGGAAAGCTCCTTCAGCTTACCGCGCGCACGGTCTGTAGTCACAAAAATACGCTTTGCCGCTTCCTCTTCACCGTATTTATTTTCCATGTATTCACGGAAAATACGGAAAGCGATGGCAGGCTCGGTGGTGGTTCCTGATTTGGAAATGACATTCAGGCAAACCTGTCTATCCTCAACAATGGACAGCAATTCAGAAACAGTGGAAGGGCTGATATCGTTGCCGACGAAATATATGTCAGGTGTATCTTTCTTTAAATTGTTGTAGCGGGGACCGTGAACAAATTCAACAGCAGCACGCGCACCCAAATAAGAACCGCCAATGCCAATTACCAAAAGGACATCGCACATGGATCGAATATCCTTTGCCGCTTCTTCAATATCAAACAATTCTTTTTTGTCGAAATTTTCAGGCAGATCCAACCAACCCAGAAAATCGTTGCCGGCACCGCTCTTTTCGCGAGTGGTTACAAGTGCAGATTGAATCTCACCTGCAATTGCTTCATATTCACTGCTACTGATAAAAGGTTTTAAATAACAGTCATTCAATTTTACAGACATAAACATCCTCCGTCAAGAGTAAATATTTTTCACGATATCATTATATCCTATCTTTTGGAAATATGCAAGTGTTTTTTTAGAATATAGCAAGTTTTTTCAAGGCAATTTTCAGTAGATCCCAAAATTCTATCCTATCGGCATTTTCGTTTGCCACAATAGGCATACTCCCTATTTCCTTTCCGTTCATGGTATATGTAATATTTCCCACCGTTGTGCCTTGTTTAATGGGAGCTTTTAATTCACTCTCAATACTGACAAAGCGTTCTATCTTATCCTTTTGATTTTTTTCAACCAGTTTTCGGAAAGAATCGGGAACGCGTACCGTTATTTCTGTATTAACACTTCCCTTTACGGGAATGGTGACATTCTCCAGATCGGCAGCTTCATCCGCGTAAAAGCCGTAATTGGCAAAGCCGTGGTCCAGTAATTTCACTGCTATATTATTTCGGGCATCTCTTGTGGGACTTGCCATCACCACTGCAATCAATTGCAAACCATCCCGCAGTGCGGTTGCTGAAATGCAAAAACCCGCTTTGGAAGTTGATCCTGTTTTCAGCCCGTTAGCACCTTTGTAAAAACGGATCAAACGGTTTGTGTTGGTCAATCCGAAAGTTCCGTTTCGAATGGTGTCCATCCAGATATTGGTGTAGGCGAAAATCTGCTCATGTTTTAATAGCTCAGCGGACATGATCGCAATATCTCTTGCCGAAGTCAGATGCTTTGTGGTTGTATCATCCAAACCATTTGTGTTTTCAAAATGAGTATTATTCATACCGAGTTCTTTGGCGCGTCGATTCATTTGATCTACAAATTCCTCTTCACTGCCGCAACAAAATTCGGCAAGTGCCGCAGCGGCATCATTGGCGGATGCCACCACAACACATTTGAGCAGCTCATCTACAGTCATTTGTTCCCCGGGCTCTAAATAGACCTGCGAGCCGCCCATATTAGCCGCATGCTCACTGACACTGACTTTATCACCCAGTTCAAATTTTCCTTGGTGAATAGCTTCCATGATCAATAAAACTGTCATAATCTTAGTGACAGAAGCTGGCGGAAGAGGTGCATCTGCGTTTTTTTCATACAAAACCTCCCCTGTTGACGCCTCCATGAGGATTACACTTTCTGCATCTAATTCCGACTCAATGGCAAAAACAGGAACCGAATTGCATAGAAATAATGCAATAATAACTGATATAATTTTTTTCATTATTAAAATATACCTCCATCAGTTCAAAAATATAAGACCAACATTAAACCACATAAAGTGCAAAGTGATCGGCAGTGTCAACATCAATAACAGCATGGCAGGCTGGTTATTCCTTGCCGTGTTGCCGATACTGATTATTTCCAACAGCAGAACGATTACCAAAAGAATACAAGCAGTCACAATATTCAAACTGCGAAACAGTATATGATACCAAACAAACATAAGAATCGTCATTGCCACAACGCCGATCAGCGGTCGACAAACTCCGCACTTGCATCCCGGTATGGCAAACAGCATTCCCGCACAAGCCCCCAGTAAAAAAAACAGCAATAAGCCGGTTCCCGCAAAGAGCCAATACGGCAATGCATTGCGAGGCAACAGCAACAGTGAATACATCGGATGGCAAGCAGACGAAACCATCATGACCGCTCCCAAAACCAAAAGTACAATGCCGCCGCACAGTGGATACAACGGCTCCATGATCCGAAACGAATATATCAGCTTTTTTAAAAACAATATTTTCTCACCTCACAATCAATATATGAAAGAAAAAAACACTTCCATTCCGAAAAATGAAAGTGTTTTGAAATTTTTAGTTTTCTGTTTGTTCTCCGCCGCGTTGATCCAAAATACGCCGTTTTTGATCTATGACAGGAAGCACATGTTTTTCTATACCGGGAACCGCAGGAAACTTCGCAATCAACGACCCAGAAGGAATTGTGGAGTTGATCGGCGCTTTATTATAGGTGCCTTGATATTCCGCGTTTTCCACATAATGCACTTTACAGGTTCTGTTATATACCCAGGTAAATCCCGATGTTCCGAAATATTCTCCTTCCCCCTGTAGGGTTTCAAAGAATGATTTACTAACAGCTGTGTGCATAATATCCCCGGGAGACATCTGACGGTAAACATACTGCGCATCGGTAATGGTTACCGAAATGGGGAAATTACGGTCAGGAACATGAATCAAAGAAATCTGTTTAATGCTGCTTTGCGGGCAAGCATCACAAGCGATGCCGCTTCCTCCGGTACAGTAATCCACCGTTACATGGCAATCACAATACTCTTTGGGAATGGTATCCAGCGTGAAATATCCTTCGTATACTCTGCTGCCGCGCGGATCGCCTGAACGGCAATTCTCTGTTGCCAATTTGCCCGAATCACGGCAGAATTCTACTTTGGTTACTGTTGAGGGAATATGGAAAGTTTCCAGCGCCTTACCTGTTTTTTCAGACTCGGCAATGATATCTTTATGAAGCTCATTCATTACATAGTCCCATATTTTCATGGCGGGGTTACCCGAATATCCCGTGATGGATTGCTGGATCTTATATCCAAACCATACGCCCGACAAATAATAGGGGGTAAATCCCACGAACCATCGGTCATAGTTACTGGATGTGGTACCGGTCTTACCGGCTGTATCTACAGTTTTGTAAAGTGAGGTAACATTACCTGTACCGCCTGTCATTACACGCATCATCATTTGTCTGACAATTGCGGCAGTTTCCACCGAAATTGCTTTTTCGGTATCCAAACGATTGTCGATAATAATATTGCCGTTACCGTCTTTGATCTGCAACACAGAACGGGGCTCGCAATATACACCATCATTTGTGATCATGGTATATCCGCCAACAAGCTCTCGAACCTTAACACCTTCTGTCTGACCGCCAAGAGCAAGACAGGAAAGTTCAAGGTCTGTATATATCTGGTTATTGACTACTTTCTTTTCCACAAGTGTAGTGAAATGCAGTTTTTGTGTCAAAAAGTCAAAGGACTGACGTACGCCTAAATCGGAAAGCACCTGGACGGCAATGGTATTGATTGAATCCATAAGCCCATCTGCAACCGTTGTTAAGCCCCTGTACTGCTTTGGGGAGTTAGTGGGCCAAGCACGGTAGGTGGTATTTCCATTGGAAGTAGTTTCCCAAAACTCAACGGGTGCGTCATCGTAAACAGTACTCCAAGTTACAATGCCGGATTCAATAGCCTGTGAATATACGGAAAGAGGTTTGATGGAAGAGCCGGACTGTCTGATTGCCATGGTGGCATTGTTGAATAGCCGGCTTCCTGTCTTTTTACCTCTGCCGCCGATGATACCCAGGATATTTCCGTTTTTCGGATCCAGTACAACCATGGCAGATTCCGGGGAGATCAGTTCACCGGTGGTTCCGATGATAGATGCCATCTTTTCCTCGTCTTCATAGACACTTTCCATGATGCTTTGTACCTTCTGGTCCATGGCGACTACGACCTGCAACCCGGATGAATACAACATTTGTGCTGCAACGATCTCGTTAACCGCATATCTTTCAGCAAGCAAAACAATAGCATCTTCAATCACTGTATCAATATACCAAGAGTTTACTTTTTTCGATGCATCATCCACAATGTTGTCGGGCGGTGTATCAGGATCTTCTTTTTCTTCCAGAGTCGGATCATAGAGTACCAATTCTTGATCGTATGCGGCTTCATATTCAGCACGGTTGATCTTTCCCTGCTCATACATTTGGATCAAAATATTATCTCTGCGTTCCTTGTTGTTCTCGGGATGTAAAATGGGATCCCACTTATATGGATTTTGGGTAATACCCGCAATTGCCGCACATTCGATCAGTGTCAATTCGGAAACATCTTTTCCGAAATAAGTTTCTGACGCGGTCTGTACACCGTAGCATCCTTGGGACAAATAGATCATATTGAGATACAATTCCAGTATCTCTTCTTTACTCTTGCTTTTTTCTAAGTTCAATGCACAAAAGATCTCTTCAATCTTACGCTGAATGGTAAATGAGTCTTTACCTGTAGTATTTTTGATCAATTGTTGGGTTATGGTCGAACCACCTGAATCAGACTGCCCCACGGCAAACAGCATTGTAGCGCGTATGGTTCTAATCCAGTCAACGCCGGTGTGTTCAAAGAAACGTTTATCTTCGATAGCGATGAATGCATCCTTGAGATAATCCGGAATATTGTCATACGACACCCAAACACGGTTCTCATCACTGTGCAAGCGCTGATCTTCCATTTCCACAAACTCACCATTTTCATTGACATAATATATCATTGTGGTCTTGTCCTGTTCGGTGGTGATCATATCAAATTCTTCCACGCTGGCGTCCACATAATTATACAGATACAGCATAAAAGCACCTGCCACAATGACTCCCGTCACACCAAGTATCAATACGAGCGTCAAAAGAACATTAACTGTGGACAGCAGGAAATTCTTCAGTACGCGACCCATGATAGATGCGCTGACAGCCGATTCCTTGCCTATACGTTTCACCGATTCTTTGCTGATGGGTTTGACAGAAATCTTGCTTGTAATATTACGTGTGATTTTGCCAACACGCTCAAAAAAGTTTTTTATGGGGTTGTCTTGGTTATTTTGAGTATTCTTTTTTTTCATAACCGACCGCCTTTTGCGAAATAATCTATCTTTAGTATACACCGAATTTTTTACCAAATTATGAATAAATAAAAAATTCACCGAATAACCACAGAATCTTCCCCCAGAATCTCACGCAGTATCTCTAATCGATAGGGACTGGGCTCAAAACCATGGCTGTATTTTTTATACTCTGTGTCGTAAAAATATACGATCACATTTCCCGGGAACAGTGACAATAGCGCCTCCACACGCTCTTTTTCTGCAGCTGTTTTCGAAGAAAACCGCAAATACAATTTTGTCGGTTTTTTAGAGGGAGAAGACTGCGTTTTTTCACCCCCCATATGCACTTGTAACTGCATGAAGTTTTCAATCAAAATCTTAACATCTTCGTCTTCTCTTGCAGAAACCGTGCCAGTAAATGCCCCCACATAGTCAATCTTCAGCACTGATATATCCATATTCCCTCGCGGAAACAAAATACCTTCAATGCTACCGTAGTCATCTTCCAGTGTGATAAAAAGCACTTTGCCGCCGTTTTTTGTGATTTTGGAAACAATGTTGGTTATAACAGCACATACTGTTACCTTTTGTTTATCGGCAATTTCTCCGTTCGAATCGCCGGAACTGTCAAATGACGCCAGTATCTTTTCGATGGGATAATGAGAAATTTTCTTGATAGCTTCTCGGTACGGAGAAAGCATACTGCCAGACAGATACAGACCTGTGGTTTCCTTTTCCATTTTCAGAAGCTCTGCCTGCGCAAACTCAGAAATTTGGGGGAAATCAGTGAAGTCTTCCTGCTTGATCTCCTCGCCAAACAAACTTGTTTGTCCCGAAAGTGTTTGTTTGGTTTGGATCGCTGCTCGATTTAAAATTGGTTCGAGTGCCTCGATCATTTGACTGCGATATAAACCAAAGCAGTCAAGAGCGCCTGCCTGAATAAGTGCTGTCAACTGCAGTTTACCAAGTCCCAGCGGCATAGTTCTTATAACAAAATCGGAAATGTCACTATAAAGGGTATGTCCCCTTTCGGTAACAATCGCATTTGCCATACCGTCACCAATGCCTTTGATAGCCGAGAGTCCAAAAAGAATATTGCCGTTATAGGTGGTAAACCCGGACATACTGCGATTGATATCGGGCGGTAATACGGAAATGTGATAGGCGGCACCATCAGCAATATATTCTGCCGTCTTTCGCTGGTTGCCCATGGTGGAACTCAGCAGCGCGGCAGTGTATTCGGCACGGTAATGCGCTTTGAGATAAGCAGAACGATAGGATAGCATAGCATATGCCGCCGCGTGGCTCTTATTAAACGCATAGCTGGCAAATGCCGCCATACGATCAAAAACAGCTTCAGCCTGCTCTTTCGGAATGAAATTTTTGGTGCATCCTTCAATAAAGCCTGCGCGCTCTTTTTCCATGACTTCTGCATTTTTCTTTGCCATTGCCTTGCGGACAAGATCTGCCCGTCCGAAGGAATATCCTGCTGCCTTACGAAAAATCTGCATGACCTGCTCTTGATAGACAATACATCCGGATGTATCGGAAAGGATCTCTTTCAATAGTTCAATGGAGTATTCAATTTCGTCCGGATCCCGACGGTTTTTTAAGAATACGGGGATGGATTCCATGGGTCCCGGACGGTAGAGCGCAATGGCAATCATAATATCGGCAATGGAGCGCGGTCTCATGGAAATAAGAAGCTTGCGCATGCCTTCCGATTCCAATTGAAATACCCCCGAGGTATCTCCTTCGCTAAGCAGTTGAAAGGTCATTTCATCATCTTCCGGAATGCGATCAATGGAAAAATCTTCTTTGTATTTGGCAACTTCCTTTGTCGCACGGTCAATGACCGTCAGATAGCGAAGTGCCAAAAAATCAAATTTCAAAAGTCCAAGCTCTGCCACAGTGTTCATATCAAATTGTGTCAGCACCGTATCGCCACTGGTGGTCAGCGGCACATAACAATCCACGGGATCCTTTGTAATAACAATTCCTGCGGCATGCACTGTCAAATGCCTTGGCATACCTTCCAGTGCCATTGCCACATCCAAAAGCTCCCTGACCATTCTATCCGTATCATACAAAGCCTTGAGCTTCTCTTCAATTTCAAGAGCATTGCGTATGGTAATATTCAAGGCGTGCGGCACCAATTTTGCCACACGGTCCACATCTGCATATGGGATCGCAAGTGCTCTGCCCACATCCCGAATGGCGGCTCTTGCCGCCATCGTGCCGAAAGCGGCAATCTGTGCCACATGGTCATGACCGTAGCGGGCTGCCACATAGTCGATCACCTCATCACGGCGCTCATAACAAAAGTCAATATCAAAGTCAGGCATACTGACACGTTCCGGATTGAGAAAACGCTCAAACAGCAGGCCGTAACGAATGGAATCCACTTCAGTTATACGAACAAGATAAGCAACCAAACTGCCTGCTCCCGATCCGCGTCCCGGTCCCACCGGAATACTCTTCCCTTTTGCGTAACTTACAAAATCGCATACGATCAAAAAATAGTCGCTGTAACCCATCTTTGCGATCATCATCAGTTCGTATATCATACGGAATTTATAGTCATCCAGGGTGTGATTGACAAGATCAAGCTGTCCCGCTTCTTTGCGCTCCGCTAATCCCTTTTCTGCTAATTCTTTTAAACGTTTATCAGCACTGATACCCTGTTCCAAAGGAAAGGATGGCAGATGACGGCTTTGAAAGTCAAAGTCGAAATTACATTTTTCCGCAATGGAAAGAGTGTTTGCACAGGCACCCGGATATTCAGCAAACAGACTTTCCATCTCTTTGGTGGATTTATAATCAAATTCATCGGTTTCAAAACCAATGGGTCTTCCGTTTATGATCTGCTGATTGGTCTGGATGCACATCAGTACCGCTTGCGTATGTGCGTCGCTGCGCCTCGGATAGTGCACATCATTTGTGGCAACCAGCGGAATATTACATTCTTCACCGATTCGCGCTACTTCGCGGCGTACTGCTTCTTCTTCATCTATACCATGATTTTGTATTTCCAAATAGTAATCATCGCCAAATAATGCATGATAGCGTTTCGCAGTTTCTTTAGCAGCGCTTAAATCGCCTTGCAGGATCTGTTGCGAAACCTGCCCCGCCACACATCCCGAAAGGGCTATCAATCCCTCATGATGCTGAGAAAGCAGCTCAAAATCAATTCTCGGTTTATAGTAATACCCTTCCGTATATGCCCTTGATACCATGTGAATGAGATTACGGTATCCCACCTCATTTTTGCAAAGCAAAACGAGGTGATAGTATTTACAGTCCTGTCTGTCTTTACTGAATCGACTGCGAGGCGCAACATACACTTCGCATCCGATGATGGGCTTGATCCCTTGTTCTTTACACGCACGGTAAAATGCCACGGCACCGTAAAGATTGCCGTGATCGGTCAGTGCCACAGCGGTGTGACCGTTTTCCTTTGCCAAAAGCGGTATATCGGAAATGCGGCAAGCACCATCTAAAAGGCTGTATTCACTGTGCAAATGCAGATGAACAAAGGACATTTCGTTTTACTCCTTTTGCTTTTTTTGCGATAACGTTACAATTTTTTGCAGGCGGTGGTAAACGCCTGACTTGGATACGCTTTTGGTATGCATATCGGCAATTTCCTGCACCGATGCATCGGGGTTTTCCAAACGTAGCAGTGCTGTGACCTGCAAATCTTCATCCAAAGTATCAAACAGATCCGCGTCAATAAACCAACGTATCGCGCGAATCTGATTCTGTGCGGAGCTTGTCATTTTAAACATATTTGCAGTTTCGCAGTTATTTTGACGGTTAGCTTGGTTGCGGATCTCTCGGTAAATCTTGACATCCATAATCGCCAGTGCCGACTGTTGGGCTCCGATAAAGGTTAAAAAATCCTCTATCGTTTCGCTTTCCTTGGCATATAACACATAGCTGTACTGCCGAGCCACTGATTTCAAAGCAATGCCTTGGGCTTCAAACAAAGAAGCAATCGACTCGGAAAGAGATTGATTATTAAAAACAAGTTCTAATTGGTATCCCGATTTGGGATCCTTAATGGTACCTGCCGAAAGATACAAACCGCGCACAAAATGGCGAAAGCAATCCTGGCAGTGAAATATGGTTTCATCTATGGTTTCGCACCTAAAATCAGGAGAAAGACCAATAGCATTTGTGACCGTTTGGCAATCCTGCAACGAAGCAACAGTGATTTTATAACTATTGGACCGTTGCTCACCCGATTTTTTCTCGCTGATGTACAGGTTTCCCTTCACAGAGCATTCCTTTAATAAGCGCATGACCGTTTCACTGGTACGTTCATTTTCAGTCATCAGACGAATTCGGTCGGGTCTGAAGGTATTGGCAGCAGACAGTATGCCATAAAGCATCGCCTTGCGGCAGCATTTGCGGCGGCAAGGGATCGCACATAAATCGTTTTTAGTATCCTGCGCAAAAGACATTTTTACACCTCATGTTTTATACATGTGCGACATTTGTTCCCGCTTCGTTGATGCAGATGATCTCTCTCTCGAGATGTACACCAAATTGACTGTAAACCGTTTTTTGAATATGTTCAATCAAAGAAAGAACATCCGATGCTGTAGCTCCCGCATGGTTGACTATAAATCCCGCGTGTTTGGTAGATACCATTGCTCCACCCACTGAAAATCCTTTCAATCCTGCATCCTCGATCAATTTTCCCGCAAAAAAGCCATCGGGACGTTTAAACACACTTCCGGCACTGGGAAGTTCAAGTGGTTGTTTTGTGCGGCGGCTATGCATATGTTCTTTCATTTTTGCTTCTGTTTCAGCGGGATCTGCCTTAGACAGAGCGAAACTTCCCGACAGTATAATGCAATTATTCTCCATATAACAACTGTGCCGATAGTCAAAATCGTGCTGATCACTGCCGTTTACGGTACAAATTTGATCCTTTTGTGGATTATAACAGGTGGAAGAGATCAAATTGTCGGAAACCGATCCGCCGTAAGCACCTGCGTTCATATAGATTGCGCCGCCAACACTGCCCGGAATACCGTAAGCAAATTCAAGTCCTGAAAGACCGAATTTGCATGCTTGGACCGCAAGGGCTGTAAAAGACATTCCGGCATCGGCAATTATGGTATTTTCCTTTACAGTGTAATTTTTCATTTCTGTGGTAAAAATAGCAGCTCCGCGATAACCCTTATCCGAAAACAGGATATTGCTAGCATTGCCGAAAATCAAATAAGGATATTGGGCCTCTTTCATCAATTGAATCAAAGCTATCAGCGCATCGGTTGACTTGGGGTGGATAACATAATCGCAGGGTCCGCCAATGCGAAAAGAAGCGTATTCGGAAAGCAGCGTATTCTCTTTGACACTTATCAAATTTAAATTACAAAGGTCATTCAGACCGTTCTTCAACAGTGTAAGGTTCATGAACCCCCCAATCTGACGCAATGCGCCAGTTTAAATTGTTGTTTGATATCGTAGCAGTTCTCTGGCATTTTGACGTACCGTCTCAGTGATCTCCACGCCGCCGAGAATACGGGCAAGTTCATCGATCCTGCCCTGTTCGTCAAGCTCGGTAATAGATGTTTCGGTTCTGCCCTCGTTTTCCGCCTTTGCAATCTTAAAATGATTTGCAGCCGATGAAGCAAGTTGGGCAGAATGTGTTACACATAGAATCTGCGTTGCATCGGAGATCCTTTTCATTAAAAATCCGATCTTTTGCGAGGTCTTACCCGAAATACCGGTATCAATTTCATCAAAAATAAGCGTGGGTGTTTCCTCGCTGTCGGCAAGAGCAGTTTTAAGCGCCAACATAATGCGGGAAAGTTCCCCCCCGGATGCAATCTTAGCAATCGGCCGTGGCGGCTCGCCTATATTGGCAGAAATGAGAAATTCAAAGATATCTGCCCCTTCAGAACCGAGCATAAGAACATTTTTATCGTTATACTGCAGTTTAACCGGTGTTTCAAACTGCACCTTGCCAAGATCCAGATAGGCAAGCAATTCAGAAACTGTTTTTCTCAGTTTTTCGGCGGCATTTTCGCGGGTATTATGCAACGCAATCGCCTTTTCTCTTGCTTTGAGAACCAGTTCTTCAAGCTGTATACGCAGACCGGATTCAATTCCCTCGCTTTTTTCAAGACGGTCCAGCTTTTCCTTGCAGGATTCTTTGTGTGAAAGGATCTCTTCAACAGTAGCTCCGTATTTCTTTTGCAAAATACGAATTGATGCCAAACGATCATCGATCATATGCAAAGCTGCATCGGGATCTTCCTCGGCAAGCGAAGCCAAGGAAGCGGCACTATCCGCAATATTTTCCATTTCGAGCTGAAACTCGGTCAACTTTTCCAAAGCTTTATCCCGCTCGGGAAATGCTTCTCCCATAGCATTGATAGCATTGATGGCATAGCCCACAAGGTCGGAGGCTGAAACACCTTTTTCGTTCTTATATAGCGCATGTACCACGGTATTGGCCTGTTTGCGCAGTTGCCTTGCACTTTGCAGAAATTTACGTTTCTGCTCCAGAGCTTCGATCTCACCGATCTTCGGGGACACTTGATCAATCTCTTTGGCTTCTCTTTGTAAAAGTTCCGAAAGACGCTTGGTTTCTGCCTTTTCCTTTATCAGCTGAGAAAGTTTTCCCTTCACCTGCTGAATTTCGCGGTAAAGAGCATGATATTCATTTTTTGCCTCTTCATTGCCCGCAAAGCGATCCAAAACAGGCAGATGAGATTCCGGATCCAACAGCGATTTTGTATCATGCTGACCGTGTATGGCAATGAGAATCTGACCCACAGAACGAAGCAAAGACAGGGACACCGACCTTCCGTTAATGCGGCAAGTGGAGCGCCCGTCCAGAGAAACGGTACGGGAAAGAATCATTTCTCCGTTTTCATCCGGTTCTGCGCCGATCTCAGCCAGCTGTCTGATAATTTCATTATCCTCTATCAAGAAAAGACCGCTGACCACTGCTTTATCCTCACCTGTACGAATGAGCTCCTTGTCAGCTCTGGCACCCGTTAAAAGGCCAAGTGAGCCAATGATAATTGATTTTCCGGCACCTGTTTCCCCTGTAAATACCGTAAAACCTGCCGAAAAATCTATGTCCAGTCTGCGGATCAATGCCGCATTTTCTATGTGAAGCGCACGTAGCATAACGGCACATCCCCTTTCTCAATTAACCTGCAGAAATCAGCGTTATAATACGATCGCTGATCTCTTTGGCAAAAGCTTCCGAGCGCATTGCAATGAAGATGGTATCATCACCGGCAATACATCCCAGTACGCCATTCCATTTCATGGCATCAATTGCTGCCCCGGCAGCCATTGCCATACCATTGAAAGTTTTAACAACTATAAGATTGCCTGCATAATCCACTTCTGTTACAGTTTCCATCAGAATATTGGTGTATTTGGCATTGACAGTTACGATTCCTTCTCCGGATACCGCATACTTATAGGTGTCGTTTTCGCCTGCTATTTTAATGAGTTTCAGTTGTTTTATATCTCTGGATATAGTTGCTTGGGTCACAGTAAAACCGCTTTCCCGTAACTTCTCAATCAAATCTTCTTGCGTTGTAATCTCGTATTCGGCAATCAGTTGAAGTATTTGTTTTTGTCTTGAATTTTTCATACTTCGCTCCTAGTATTTTTTGATCTTTTTCAGCGTATTGCAGAATACACGCTGTTTAATACGGACAAAGCGGCATTTCATAGACGCTTTGCGGACGTAAAATGTTTCCCCGCCCGAAAGCTCGGACGTCATATGTCCATCCAAAGAAATTGTCATTTTTCTTCCGTCATTGCAACGATTCACAACTCCCAATACAGTCGACGGTGAGAATACCATTGGTTTTGCCCCGAATTGATGGGGGCAAATGGGAGTAACCGCAATACATTCCAGAGCGGGATCGATCACAGGACCGCCTGCCGACATAGAGTAGGCAGTTGAACCTGTGGGAGTTGCTAAGATCAGTCCGTCACTACGAAAAACACCGATCTCATGGTCATCTACCGTAAGGGCAATTTCCGAAATCCTTGCCGCAGCCCCCCTGGATACTACCACATCGTTCAGTGCATATCGAATTCCCGATGTACCCTGTACTGCCAGTACCATTCGCTCTTCCACACGGTATTCATTGCGCAGAATCTTAGTAATATCCGAAAGTTCCTGCAATTCAACCTCCGCCAAGTATCCCACGTTGCCCATATTGCATCCAAGTATCGCTTTTCCGTATTCAGCAGCCCCCAACGCAATATTGATCAAAGAACCGTCGCCGCCAAAACCCACAACAATATCGCATTCAGCATAGATGGATTCACCGATCATGGGAACAGCCCCTTTGGTTTCGGGCAGTGTACCAAATGGATACAGTACCTGCGCACCCGCTTGAATGAGTATATCAACCGCTTTTTTTGCCCAAATCCCCTCCGGATCCTTCGCGGAACAGGGGATCACTGCTATTTTTTTCATGTATTTACTCCAAACACTACTTTATGGATCTCATCCCGGGTGGGTAAAGCGCCACTTGGTGTATCGCTTTGAAAGACAAATTTCCCTAAGTATTCGATATTGCCGTCCCCTCCCGTGATTGGGGATAGCGCCACGGCTTCGCAATACAGTCGGTGCGACGCCGCCGCTTCGATAACAGTCATAATGACCGTTTCGTGTATTTTTTTGTCACGGACAAGTCCATTTTTGTTAATTGCTTTTCTTCCTGCCTCAAATTGAGGCTTGATCAGCGAAATCAGCACTGCCCCTTCTTTGAGAATATTCACAAGTGCCGGATAGATGCATGTCTGAGAAATGAAGGAAAGATCCATCACAGCAAGTGACACAGGCTCGGGGACGATCGCACTTGAAAGCGTACGTGCATTACAATTTTCAAGAGAAATGACCCTTGGATCGCTTTTTAACTTCTTATGCAGTTGATTGGTACCCGAATCCACCGCATATACTTTGACTGCGCCGTTTTGTAAAAGGCAGTCTGTGAAACCTCCCGTAGATGCGCCTATATCAGCGGCAACCATACCTGCCGGATTGAACTGAAAAGCTCTCAGAGCCCCTTCCAGTTTCAGGCCTCCCCTGCCCACATAGGCAAGACCCGACCCTGTCACTTTGACGGTATCGGTATCTAATATATCATGGGATGGCTTTGTGATCGGTTTACCGTTAACGGTCACCAATCCCTCTTCTATCAGCCCTTTGGCTTTTTGACGACTTTCCGCATAGCCGTTATTAGAAAGATACAAATCGACACGCATATTACTTTTTACGGTTCAGAAGCATCATAGCATATTCTATGAGCAAATCACTGCCGGGATACCCGGCAATGGCACTGCAGGCGATATCGGTATAATCTTTCGCCAACTTAAATGCGCCTGTTGTACCGTAGATCTTGGCAAAGGTGGATTTATGATTTTCTTCATCACTGCCCACAGGTTTTCCCAGCATACTGCGATCACCCAAAACATCCAAAATATCATCTATGATCTGAAAAGCACGCCCGATATTCTTGGCATATGCCTCAGCAGCGCGCATTTCTTTCGCTCCCGCACCCGCCGCCACGCAGCCAAGCAGTGCGGCACAGCGAAGAAGTCCACCGGTTTTCCCGTCGTTGATCAGATTCAGTATATGTTCGTCGGTTTCTTTATCTTCATATAAAAGATCCAGCATTTGCCCGCCGATCATGCCGCCGTTCCATCCGCTGCACTCTGATAGAAGCATAACAGCATTACAACGCTTTGCGGCGTCGGCATGGGGAGTGGTGGATGCCACTGAAAATGCAAGCGTCAAAAGCGCATCCCCTGCCAAAAGCGCCGTTGCTTCATCAAATGCGGCATGGCAGGAAGGTTTGCCTCTGCGATAGTCATCATCATCCATGCATGGCAGATCGTCATGTATCAAAGAATAACAGTGAATCATTTCAAGCGCACAGCCGAAACGGATAGCGACGGTATCATCGCCGCCAAATAATGCCGAAAACTGACGCACCAAAAAGGGGCGCACACGTTTGCCTGCTTTCAGAGTGGAATAGCGCATGGCTTCGGTCAACGGATTTTGCGCATTGGGGGAAGGCAGTAATTCTTCCAATGCATCCTCGATCTCCGAAGCGTTTTTTTGCATATGATATGCTAACTCTTGTTTGGTCATTCTCTTTCACCTACCATGAATACAGATAATAATATTATACTATATCCCCTCGCGATTGTCAACTGAAAAGCGTATATTTATTCAAGAAAAGCGACCGCCGTTTTCACTGCGGCGGTCGCTGATTCTACTTGTTATTCCCCTTCGCTTGTATTGACTTTCAGAACCTTAAGTTTTGCATTTTCCAGTTTTTCATTGCAAAAACGCACTAACCCAACACCTTCTTCAAACAATTTCAGCGAATCATCCAAAGAAACGGATCCGCTTTCCAATACACGGGTAATTTCTTCGAGGCGGACAAGCGCCGCTTCAAAATTCAGATTATTTTCATTCACTGAAAGTATCCTCTCTTTCTGATTGCAAAACTTGAACCTTTGTCCTGCCATCGGCAAATTGCATAGATAATATCTCACCGTTTTGTATATTTTGTACCGACGAAACCACCTTATTTTCTGCGTCAAATACCGCTGCATAGCCTCTTTTCAAAACCGACAAAGGACTTAAAACTTCTAATTTTTCCGCAAAATTCCCCAACTTTAATTGCCGATCCTTCAGATATCTTTCGGCAGATACGTGAAACAGTTCTTTTTTATGCAAAAACAAAGTTTCTTTCTCGTTAATTGCCTCCAAGGGGGAAGAAAGCATTCGGTTTTCCGCGCAGTAACGCACGCGGTCACTTAATTTATCTATCTTTCCACTCAGCGATGCTTCCATACGCTCTTTGCAGGAAGAAACGGTATTTGCCAGCATATCAGCGCTCGGTGCAGCAAGTTCCGCCGCCGCTGACGGTGTCGGCGCCCGCATATCGGATACAAAATCGCAAATGGTGAAATCGGTTTCATGCCCCACCGCCGAAATGACCGGAATGGGACAATCTGCAATGGCACGCGCCAATCTTTCATCATTAAAAGCATTTAAATCTTCAAAACTGCCGCCGCCACGCCCGATAATCAAAACGTCCGCCACTTCCCGATGCTGCGAGAACCATTTTACTCCCCCAATCAATGTGGAAGGTGCATCCCCCCCCTGCACCGATGCAGGATACAACAGAACCTCTCCGATGGGGTAGCGTCTTTTCAAAATATTCAAAATATCCTGAAATGCCGCACCTGAGGCAGAGGTGATAACACCGATCCGTTTCGGCATGGCCGGCAGTTTTTTCTTGCGTTTTTCATCAAACAAGCCTTCCAAAGCCAGTTTGTTTTTTAATTGTTCAAAAGCTAGGTATCGGCTTCCCAGCCCATCAGGTTCCATGCTTTCAGCGTATAACTGATACTGCCCATCCCGTGGAAATACAGTCAATCTTCCCTTTGCAATCACTTTCATGCCGTTATCGGCAGCAAACTGCAGTTTTATGGCATGGGGACGAAACATTACGCATTTAAGCACAGAATCTTCATCTTTTAATGAGAAATATATATGTCCCGATGCAAAATGCACCTTCAAGTTGGAAATCTCACCAATTACTGCGATGGAAGAAAACATTTTACTGGAATCAAGAGTCATACGCACCAGTTCGTTTACCTGGCTAACTGTCAATGGAGCACGTACACTCATTTTTATTCTCCTTTGATAACCGATTGGTAGCCAAGCATTGCAATACCTGCCGCATTGTCCGCAGAATAAGCAGGTTCTGCGAAAAATCCGCCAAATCTCTTTTCAAAATCGCTTCGGATCATTCTGCAGCTCATTACGCCTCCGGCATACACAATCGGAATATCGGGATAGCATTCTCTTAAATTTTCGGTCATTTTGGCAAGGGTACGTTTTATAAACTCAATGGTATAAGCGGCAATATTCTCGGCAGAATCACCTTTTTCCATCATTTGCTTTGCCTTATTTTCAAGTCCCGAGAGATTGCAGGTCAGTTCATTTACGCAGATCTTGTCTCGGCGTATCGTTCCCTTTTGCGCCAATTGCTCAAGATGCACTCCGCAAGGAAACGGCAGCCCAAGCATAACGCCAATGCGGTCGATTGCCTGTCCTGCAGTCAGATCCACAGTACCGCCGATCTTTGTAATTTTCATTCCCGGCTCAACCAATAAAATTTCGGTGGTTCCGCCCGAAACATGAAATGCCGCAAAAGGTCGTTCTTGCAGATCCAGCTTCCCTATGGAATACAGCGCCGCCATTATATGTCCCGCTTGATGGGAAAACCGAAGAGCGGGTATATGATGGGTTTTAGCAATTCCTCTGGCAAGGGCTTCTCCTGTCAAAAAACAAGGCATATAGGAACCTATGCAATCGCGTGGAGCACCCGAATAGCTAATAGCTGAAAGAGGAGGAATCTCTCCCAATTTTTCCATGGCATTGGGCAAATTCTTTACATGAGAAAAAACGGCGTCACTTTGTCTGACGCCTTTTTCTCCGTTATTTACAAAAACAGGGATCTTGACATTCTCAACCACCCGCCCATCGGTCACCAGTGAGACCGAAGTGGTATAATTGCTGGTATCAATCCCCAGTACCGTAATAGACATATCAGTTCTTCAATCCTTCTTTGGTGGCAATTGCGTTGAGAATACCGTTGATAAAACCGGGGGCTTTTTCGTCCTCATATTTTTTGGCAAGCTCCACAGCTTCATTGATCGAAATATTGTAAGGAATATCACTGCGATGCAGCATTTCATAAGTCGAAAGACGCAGAATGGTGCGCGTGATCTTCGACATGCGGGCAATGCTCCAACCGCTGGAGCAGCCGACGATCTTGGCATCCAACGCATCCATGTTGGCAATAACACCCAAATACACATCACGCATATAAGCGTCCTCGGGAAGTTCGCGCAGTTCGAGTGCCTGACCGAATTGCAGTTCAGGCGTTTCGCTTTCATGGAAATTGCGTTCATATAGCAGAGTAAATACCGTTTCTCTTGCTTCTCTTCTGTTCATATTTTTCTCCAAATTGTCTAATTGTGTCTTATATTCTATCACTGTTTTATCATTTTGTCAACGCCATAGGATATATTACTTTTTACTTTCTTTCAGTTCAAGGCGAATATGAGCAAAGGTAGTCTCTTCACCCTGCTCTGCCAGCATACGCAGCCAGCTCTCCAATTTTTCCGCGGTTTGTGCGTGCATCTTCTTTGCCGCATTTCCTTTTGTAAAATACAAAAGCGCGTCTTCGTCTGTATACGCCGTTCCTTTATAGATTTTACTTGCCGCCACACGGTCGCAAAACATTTCCACAAGAAAGCGCATGGGCATGGGAACAGGTTCATACTGCCGCGTTTTCGGGTTTAAATCCACCCAATATTCAAAATGGTGGCGGTTTCTGCCCTTGTGGTGCATCCATGCGGTGGAATATCCGAAGAGCTCACGTTCTTTTTCATTGGGGCTTCGGTTGCCTTGATAGTATTTTGCTCCGGTCAATAATTCAGCGGGCATATATTTGGAAAGATCGTGAAAAAGCCCCTGCCAACCGATCCCGCAGCGAAAACAATGGGCGATCACCTTGTGCCTGTGCTTTGTGATGGTAGATAAATGTTTGAAGAAATGCATATTTCAAACCTCAAATCAAGTGGCTTTCCAATATATTTCCTGAAAGATCATACCGTGTAAGTGTCATTTCGCCGCTGTCCAGTACAAAGAAACCTCTTTCGCTTCCATTCTTCGGAATAGAAACTGAGCCCGGATTTGCGTAGTATACATCATCTGTTTTTTCAAATGTGGGAACATGGGTGTGCCCCGAAAAAAAGAGCGAGCCCTTAGGCAGTTTGGGTGCCTTTTCAGGGGTAATACTGTGACCGTGTGTTAAAAAGACAGTGCGGTCGTGCATCATGACCTGCGAATAGGGTGCCATAATGGGAAACTCCATGACCATCTGATCCACTTCACTGTCACAGTTACCGCGCACTGCCAAAATTTTGTCTGCCATACCGTTAAGAAGCGCTGTGACTTCTTTGGGGGCATAGCCGCCGGGCAGATCGTTTCGGGCACCGTGATACAGGAGATCCCCCAACAAAAGCAGTTTTTCACAGCCAAGTGCCGCAAACTGCCCCAATAATTCTTTTGTAAAATGTGCACTGCCGTGCAGATCGGACGCGATCATAAATTTCATAAGATTCACTCCATTGATTGTAATATATCCAAAAATCAAAAAATATTATAGCAAAATATATATGTGATGTCAAGAGAGGATATCGGGAATCTTGCACACATCAATCCACTCCCGATATGCGGAGTATTGCTCCAACTGTTTTATTGTCAGCTCAATGGCACTGTTGGCACTGCCGCATGCGGGAAATACGGTATGAAATCTTTGCAGTGATTTGTCAAGATAGACGGTAACGCCCTGGTTGATTGCAAAGGGACAAACGCCCCCTATCCCGTGTCCGATCAGCCTTTCCACCTCGTCGGGGGTAAGCATTTTGGCTTTGGTACCGAAATGGCTGCGATACTTGGCATTATCAATGCGGGCATCTCCTGCAGCAACAATGAGAATGGGCTCTCCCGCCACCGAAAATGACAAAGTCTTGGCAATACGGCAGGGCTCGCATCCCAGTGCCTTTGCAGCAAGCTCTACTGTGGCACTGGATTGCTCCGGTTCTATAATCAAATGTGCCATATCATATTTGGCAAAATAGTTTCTGACTTTTTCAATAGACATTTTTGTTTCTCCCATCCGGGTATAATAAATGAACATTACAATTCTTCTCGCATTGTATCAAAGGATTGCGGTTCTGTCAACATAAATTGTAAATTTAACAAACAGATTGATACGTATTTATCCAATCACCGCCACCCACGAGCTGACACACGCCATCAAAATGTGGTCCCCTGCCAAGTATAAAATGTTCCAGGATTTTCTGCTGGAAAACTATGCGAAAAAGGGTGTTTCGATGGACAAGCTGGTTGCCCTGCAGATCGAAAAGGCAGCGGCTGCCGGCAGAACGCTGAGTGCCGATGAAGCGCTGGAGGAGGTTGTGGCAGATTCCTGCGAGAGCTTCCTTGCGGATGGTGATGCCCTTTCCAAGATCGCAGAGCTGCGGGCGAAGGACGAAGGACTGTGGAAAAAGATCAAAAGCGAGATCAAGAAGCTGCTTGACAAGATCCGCTCGGTTTATAAAGGGCTTCAGCCCGATTCCACTGAGGGCAGATACGTCAAGGGAATGCAGGATACGCTGGAAGCTCTTCACAAGCTTTGGACCGAGGCACTTTTGGATGCGGGACGGACGCATTCGGTGATTGGATTTTCAAATGCTGATGATTCAACCTATTCCCCCAAAAAGGCACAAATGTCTGACAGATCGTATTTTGTAGAAGACAAATACTTTAAGTCTGTCATGTCGGACTGGGAAAATCTGAAACACGGTTCATATGTGAAAGTTGGCATGATTGGGGATAAGCATCCTCTTCATGTAATTGGCATGCCTGTTGGCATCTTGCGATACGACGTAGACAAGCTCAAAAAGAACATGAGCGATCACGGCGATTATTTGACCATTGATTTGCTGAATGCTGTTCCCGAAATCATTTCGAATCCTGTCGCGATCAGCGAATACAGACAAGATAAAACAGTAAGTGTATTCGGTGACATATTTGTTGGAAACTCTCCTATGATGGTTGGCGTAACTATTTCCAATGATAGAGCAGGAAATGATATATGCAAGGTACGGACATATAACACAAGAAGAGATGTAGGAAATCTAATTACAAATGAAACCATATTATATCTCGGTGAAGACAAAAAAAGAACCCGAAAATGGTTCCAAGCCTGTGGGATACAAGTCCCTTTAGGGGGAAACAAATTCGGGTACATACGTAGTATATCACAAGATTCCGATTCTGTCAACCGGCAATTTTCGGAAAGAAATCCGATTCTACGCGAAGAGAGACAGCAGATAGAGAAGCTGCTTGCTTCCGAAAATGCTACTCTGCGTGAAGATAATCAGCGCTTAAAGGAGTTAGTCAAACTGCAGAGCCAAATGACACATGGCACACGGTTCACCAACAGTTCGGTGGATACGATCGCAAAGATGTTAATGCAGTATGCCGGTTCCAAAGGTAACCGTGCGGAGCGTACTCTGTGAAAACCAATGCCGACAAAAAAGACACCCAGCGAGTAAAAACTTCGGATGATTTTTGTTCAAAAATTAGGCACAAAAAATTAAAAACGTGCGTTATTAAACATTTGGAGAAATGAACTCTGAACCCGCAGTTCGTCAAAGTATATCGGTATATATAGCGATTGTAGGCGAACTGCCATGAGTAAATTTTGCACTTGATGCAAAATTTCTCGGGGTTCAAGTCATGGATATCCATTTATAAATCAAAAGGGAAACAGCGATCTGTTTCCCTTTTGATTTATGGTGGAGACATGGGGACTCGAACCCAAGACCTCTCGGATGTGAACCGAACGCTCTAACCAGCTGAGCTATGCCTCCGTTGTGGATAATATTCTAGCATAGCCAACATCATTTGTCAAGCGTTTTTTCTATTTTTTACCTTTCTTTTCTCGGGATAGCGGATTGTTTTCCATGGCATTTTGCATTTGAGCGTCAGATACATGGGTATAGATCTGAGTCGTGTTGAGTTGCTCATGACCCAAAATGTCTTTAAGGACTCGCACATCCACCTTTCCTGATTGATACATGAGTGTTGCGGCCGTATGGCGCAGCTTGTGTACTGAAAGCTTGCGGTAGCCAAGTCCGGACTGTTCTAAGTATCGGTAAACGATATACTGCACCGTTTTATTGCTGATGCGTTTACCAAGGCGACTGACAAACAGCGCGTTTTTATCCTTGATATCCTGCATCCCTTTGCGCAATTCCAAGTATTCCGAAAGTGCTTCTCTGCAGGCAGCGTTCAAATAGACAATGCGTTCCTTGCTTCCCTTTCCGACAACCCGCATGGATTGCAGTTTGGGATCAATATCATGCAAACTGATCCCGCAAAGTTCGGCTAACCGCATACCGCAATTGAGAAACAGCGTAATAATAGCAAAATCGCGTATGCGGTGGGGATTGGCTTCGTCCGCTCTTACGGTATCCAATAGGACAAGCGATTCATCCAGTGTTAAATACTTTGGTAAACGCTGTTTTACCGTGGGTGCAGAAATGGCTTCGGTGGGATTATAGTCTGTTTCTTTTGTCACGAATACTAGGTATTTATAGAACACCTTCAAAGCCGAGAGTTTACGGGCGCGTGCGCCTGCACTGTTGCCTCTCTCGTTTGTGACAAACAGCATGAAATCGTAAATATCATTGGAAGTTATCTCACGAAAGAAGCGGATATCGGCGTTCTCAATGGAAATACTGTTAAATTCATCACCCGATAACGGCAGTTTGTTCCTTTTGGCAATCTGATATTTGATAAACAGCATCAGATCCATACGGTACTGGTTGATGGTTGCGGGCGAACGATTCATATGATTTTGATAATTGCTGAAACGATTTACGATTTCAGGGAATACGATGTCATCTAATTTTGACATTTCTTCCTCCTTTCAATGAATAAACTGTAAACTTTCAAATATTTTTAAAAAAGCACTTGTAATTTTGAGAAAAATCATTTAAAATGTTAGGCACAAAGTTTTAACCAAAGAGGAAAACACAAATGGTAAATACTGAAACTACAAATGGCGCGGTCATTCGTAAAATGATCGCCAATCAAGCAGGCATGACTTTTTTTGGAATTCTCGTTACCATGGCGGGATTCAGTGCCAATAAACCGGGTATTGTACTGGCAGCCAGCCTATTTACGGTTTTCTTTTATATGTATCTTCTTTTCTATTTATCAAGCGAGCTGGGAAAAAGCGACAAAATCCGCGTGGATGCGGGCAGAATGCAGCGTGATCCTTGGCGTTGCACTATTCTTTCCCTCTGGGCAAACTCCCTAAATATCGCCCTTGCCGTACTGGCAATCATTTCCAAGCTGTTTATTACCAATGTACCCTTTACGCAACCCCCCGCCCAAGGCGTAACTCCTGCTCCTGCATTTGCCGCCTCTATCTGCTCTGTGTGTGAAACAATCTATAATCTGATCCACAGTATGTATATCGGCATCTTAGACTACATGGGTCAAAGGGGAAATCCTCTCTGGCTTTTGATCTTTATTATTCCTTCGATTGCTGCCTGCACGCTGGGTTATCTCTACGGACTGAATAAAAAGTAATATGGCATAAAACGAACTCACCACCGCATATATATGATGCAAATCAGTATATTGGCGGTGAGTTTTTTTGAGAAAACAAGTTTTAAGTATTTGCTTTCAGGTGGGATGCTTTGCTCTCTGCTTTGTGATGTGTGCCATGTTTATGTTTCATACAGCATCCGACGATATTGTACCACAGGAGCCGTTGGCTGTCAATAAGACACTGACGAAAAAATCCGTAATCCTCGATCCGGGACACGGCGGCGAAGACAGCGGCGCAGTTGGGATCGACGGTATTTTGGAAAAAGAACTGAATCTCAATGTTTGTGACATTCTTTCGGATATGCTTACCTGCACAGGTTTTACTGTAACCGAAACCAGAACCGAGGATGTCATGCTGGGCGGCGGTGAAGCAGGACACAAAAAACAAGAAGATCTCAGAGCAAGGGTCGATATGGCAGCAAACGATCCCGATGCGTACTACATCAGTATCCATATGAATAAATTTCCGCAGGACTACTGCAAAGGGATTCAGCTCTTTTATTCTCCCAATCATCCGCAAAGCATGACGCTTGCCACAGTTTTGCATCAACTTGTAAAAAACTATTTGCAAGCCGATAATAACCGTGAAGTTAAAAACGGAAGCAGCAACATTTATTTGCTTAACCGCATTCAAAACCCCTGCATCCTTGTAGAGTGTGGTTTTGTATCCAACCCCGAGGAAGCAGCTTTGTTGCAAACCTCTGATTATCAGAAAAAAATCGCGCTTTTGGTCGCCGCATCGCTGATTGAAACAAGGCAGGCGGATCTTGGCGTATAATAACATACGAGGAAGTAAAAATGAAAGTAAAAACCGTTTATATATGCAGTGAATGCGGATACCAAAGTGCCAAATGGCTGGGGAAATGTCCCGGCTGCGGCGAGTGGAATACGCTGGAAGAGACAGAAGAAACCGTATCCACAGGCAAAGAAAAAGGCAGGAAGTCTTTAATTGCCAAAAGTGAAGAAGCCCTTCCCTTTACAGAGCTTTCCCTTCCCGACTACATGCGCAATCACAGCGGCATGACCGAGCTTGACCGTGTACTTGGCGGTGGCTTTGTACATGGTTCTGTTGTACTTTTGGCAGGCGAGCCCGGCATTGGCAAGTCAACCCTTCTTTTGCAGATCTCCACGGCACTTACCGAATGCGACGGTAAGATCTCCAAGGTTCTGTACACCTCGGGAGAAGAATCACGCTTGCAGCTACATTATAGAGCTAAACGCTTGGGCGTTTCCTGTAAAAATCTCTTTGTAATGACCGAAACCGATGTGGAGAGGATCCTTGCCGAATGCGACAGACTGCATCCTGCGTTTTTGATCGTTGACTCCATTCAGACCCTTTCGGATGCAGGTGTTTCCTCTGCTCCCGGTACAGTCAGCCAGGTACGTGAATGCACCCTAAAACTGATCGCCAAAGCAAAAAGTGAGGGAATATCGGTTATCATTGTGGGACACGTGAACAAAGAGGGCGGTATTGCAGGACCGAAAGTACTGGAACACATGGTAGATGCCGTTCTTTGTTTCGAAGGTGACCGTCAATCCTCCTTCCGCATCATCCGCGCTTCCAAAAACCGTTACGGCTCCACAAACGAAATTGGCGTGTTCGAAATGACCGACAAAGGATTAATACAAGTCACCAATCCTTCCGAACTGCTACTGGAAGGCAGACCTATCGGTGTTTCGGGAAACTGCGCCGCCTGCCTTGTGGAAGGAACGCGCCCCATGATTGCCGAGATCCAAGCACTTTCCGCACCTACCACCTATGCCGCACCCAAGCGTACATCAAACGGTGTGGACTACAACCGTCTGTGGCTACTGCTTGCCGTACTGGAACGGCGGCTCGGGCTGAAGTTTTCCACCCATGACGTATATCTGAACGTGGCAGGGGGCCTTCGACCCGACGAGCCTGCCAGCGATCTTCCCTGCTGTCTTTCTTTGATCTCCGCCATCAAGGACCGTCCCTTGTCTGATGATCTCATCGCCTTTGGAGAAATCGGTCTTTCGGGCGAATGCAGAGGTGTTTCGGACTGCGACCTGCGCATCAAGGAGGCTGTCAGACTTGGCTTTAAGACCATCATCATGCCCTATACCAATTACAAAAAGCTCCGCACCACCGACTACGATGTAAGTATCATCGGCGTGAAGAGCTTGTTTGAAGCACTGAAATATATCTGAACATGAAAAATCCGACGGTCATTACAGACTATCGGATTTTTGTTTGTAAAAAATTATTCGTTGTTACCCAAAACAACCTTATACTGCTCTCTTATCTTTTGACGCTGTTCCTCAAAAGCATTTGTAACTGAAGTCAGTACCTTGGCATAAGCAAGATTTTCTTCCGCTGTCGTTGGTTTTAACAGTGCTGAAATTGCCTCGTTTTGCTGATTAGTAATGGACTGCTCAAGCTCCAGCAGCTTCCAGAGAGATTGATTATCGATCCCCTTGGTACGTTTCGCTTCAGAACGCTCACTGCGCTCGGGGTGTTCTGAAAGCGCTTCTTTCAAATCTTCATTTTCATCCGTCAAATCGGATATCTGATCTTCAAGGTCATCAATCTGATCTACTAAGTCTTCAATCTGACATCCTAAATCGACAATTTGAGATTGCAGATCCTCAATGAGGCTTTCTAAATCCTCATTTTTAGAAGTGGAGCCTGTCTTTGGTATCGGCAGACGACCACCCATTGAAACAGGTGCTTCATTACCGGTGGTAATCCATCTGCCGTTCAGCATGGGAGGCGCTTTTAAAATGATCTCCCTCTCATTTTCCGAAACGTATAGCTTCCCGTCGGTTCCAATGGCAGAAAACCGAACCCAATAGGATTTGTTTTGCTCTGGGATCCAACGATTTTCACCCTCAGCCACGCAAGGAGTAAAGCGAACGAAGGAAAGCCCTCTGGAAACGCCCTCTGCATAAACGGTAGACGGCTTCAAGCGGATGGTTTTTTCTTTGTCATAGCAGTCAACGATCGTAAGTGTATATTCCACTTTCGTAGAGTACACAGCAACGACGTTTTTGCCATTCTCATACTGTGGGGCAAGCAAAATTTGCACTTCCCCATGCCAGTTTTCCATACCGTTTGCGTATCTGAGTAGTTTTACCGTAACGGTCTCGGGTTCTGCGCTTACATTGACATCTACGTTAACGTCTACATCAACGCTTGCATTGATATTTTTATGATCGATATTATTCATATTGTGTTCCTCCAAAGTAGTATCACTCGGCGGACACGCGACAAGGCACAAGGTGTGCTCATCTTTGTAGCGCGCCCTGCCTTTTTTTACAAGACCTTTGGCTCTTTTTGGAAAGGTCTGTCCTAATACATTTCCGCTGTCATCAAGGACAGTAATGTTTTTTGTCATGGGTGTCTTTCCCCTTCTGTTATGTGCAGCTTCGTTTTTATTCATGGGTGTCTCCCCCGATGCAACATGATTATATCATACGTTCATTATCTTGTCAAGAGCATCATATCCAATAAAAAAGGACAGAAATGATGATCTGCCCTTTTTTGTTTAACCTCTGAACCACTGGGTAAAGTAACCGCCATCCGCTATGTAACCTACCCCGATCTCAGTATAAGATGCCTTCAAAATGTTAGCACGGTGCCCTTCTGAGTTCATCCATGCTTCAACCACAGCCTCAGGGCTATGATAACCCATGGCAATGTTTTCTCCGGCTGTGCGGTAGGTAATACCAAGCGATTTCATCATATCAAACGGTGAACCATAAGTGGGACTGGTATGAGAAAAGTATTTTTTGTCATGCATGTCCTTACTCTTTAATCTGGCACCGTCAGACAGCTTGACACTGAGCGTTAAGGGCTTCAGACCATATTTAGCACGCTCTATGTTGACAAGCTCCACAACCTTTTTTTCAAAATCAGAAACGGTACTGTTTTCTGCTTTTTCATTCTCCGATTCTTGATTCGGCAAGGATTCCTGCTTATCGCTCGGACGCTGCGAGTTGTTATTCCCCCCTGCCTCGGGTATTGTTTCTTCCATGTTTCCAATATACACACCCAATTTGGCAAGTAAGTTTTTTACATTTCGGTTTTTCTCAACTGCGAATCGAATGAGCGAAAACGCAACCTCTTCACACTTATTTTCTTCTGCATACACACCGACGCCGAGTACAGGAACCATGATGACTAAACTAAGAAGCAGTGCAATAAATTTTTTCATTGCCGTATCTCCTTTCTTGTTTCTACATGCGTATTATACCAAAGTGGTTGTCAGTTTTCAATGCAAAATGTCTGGTAATAAAGGAAACATCCTCTTGAAAAAACGGAAATTTTGTGCTACAATCACTATATTAAAGTTTGGGAGGCGTTATAATTGAAAAACACGCAAGTTAAAAATCTGATTACTGATATTGTATACGTACTTGCCGCATCCATATTGTACGCTGTCGGCATCAATATGTTTTTAGAACCGCACACGATCATTATCGGAGGGCTGACCGGTATTGCCACCGTGATCAATGCGATCATTCCCGCCTTTCCCATCGGTACCGGCATACTGCTTATGAATATTCCGCTTTTACTTATCTGTTGGAAGGTTATCGGCACCAAATTCGTGGTAAAGACACTTTCGGGAATCGCATGTACCTCCGTTATCATTGACATATTAAATTGGATCATGATCGAAATAGAGCTTCCCATTATTTCCACAGATCCCTTAATCAGCGGTATCTTCGGCGGTATATGTGTCGGCATTGCCATTGCACTGCTGCTCAGCCGCGGCTTTAACACAGGCGGATCCGATATGGCAGTCATACTGCTGCGCAGAAAGCTCAAGCACATCCCTTACGGAAAGATCCTCATGGTGTTTGACGGCATCGTTGTACTGGCTTCGGCATTTATTCTGGACAATATTATGATCATTCTGTATTCGGTCATCACCATCATTGCGGAAACCCTGATCCTTGACTATATCACGGTAGGCTTTGACCGCGGCAAGATTGCATTCATCTGCTCCGGAAAGCACGAAGAGGTGGCAAAAGCATTGACCGATGAATTGGAACGCGGTATTACCATGCTGGACTCCACAGGCTGGTATACCAAAAACCGCGGCTATACGCTGATGTGTGCTATTCGCCCAAGAGAAGTATGGAAACTTAAAAATACCGTCAAAGAAATCGATCCCAACGCATTCATCATATTCGGAGATGCTTCCGAGGTAGCGGGACTGGGCTTTGATGATAACGAACATCTTTGAAAGGAAACAACGGAGTGAGCAATCAACCAAAAAAAACCATTGCAAACAACAAAAAAGCTTATCACGACTTTTTCGTAGATGAAACTTATGAAGCAGGTATTGAACTGCTGGGCACCGAGGTAAAGTCTCTGCGCCTGGGAGGCGTGAACCTAAAAGACAGCTACTGCTACATTGAAAAGGGCGAGCTTTTCGTTTGCGGTATGCATATCAGTCCCTATGAAAAAGGTAATATTTTCAACCGCGATCCTCTGCGCGACCGCCGGCTGCTGATGCACAAGAAGGAGATTCTGAAACTGCACGGCCTTGTGGGGCAAAAGGGATATACCCTTGTGCCTGTCAGCCTGTACTTTTCAGGGTCCCGCGTAAAAATTGAAATAGGGCTATGCCGCGGTAAAAAGTTATACGATAAGCGGGAAAGCGATGCCAAACGGCAGGCAAACCGCGATATCGAGCGTTACAGCAAAAATATGCGAAGCGAGTGATCACTTTCACATAAATAACGGTGAGTTCGCAACCATCCTCACCTAAAACAAAACTAAGGAGATAAAATTATGTTCCGCCCCAAAACCCGTTTTTATGTGCAGGCGGCAATCATTGCCGCGCTGTACGCCCTACTGACTTTTATGCTTTGGGAATTTTCTTCCCTTGCCATTCAGGTGCGCCTTTCTGAGATCATGTGTATCCTGCCCGCTTTCACCGCCGCTGCCATTCCGGGGCTTACATTTGGATGTGCCTTTGCCAATCTGATTGCGGGAAACGTGATCGATGCCGTTTTCGGCTCCTTTGCGACACTGGTTGCCGCCATTTTAACCTATTATATCGCAAAACACATCCAAAACAAAAGACTGGCTTTACTTTTCATGCCGCTGCCCGCGGTGCTTTGCAACGCCCTTGCTGTGCCGCTGATCCTGTACTACGGCTACGGTATGCACTCTTTCCTCGGTGCCACCCATGCTCTGCCGGTGCTTGCCCTCTATGCCCTTTCGGTATGTATCGGACAAGCCATCGTCTGCTATGGCGGCGGCATTCCGCTTTACGGAGCGCTTGATAAGATTTCAAAGAAATATAAAATATTTTGATAATAGGAAATCGAGAGATGGAATTTAGAATTCGACTTGCCGCACCTGCCGATGCGATACGATGTGCCGAAATACATACTGAATCGTGGGTATTTGCTTATAGCAACTGCGTACCCACGGAGATTCTTGAAAAATACAACGCAAACCGTCCTGCAATATGGACAAAAATGCTGGAAAACAATCGTGATATGCACTATGTAATCACGCTTGACGATACGATTATCGGTTTTTTCACAGTCATGCCTGCACGTGATGCAGATCTTGCCAAAACCGTATATGAACTGGTAGGCTTATATTTGACTCCCGACTATATCGGAAAGGGCTTTGGCAGACGCACCATGGAAGAGATCAAAGCCATGATATCGCAAAGAGGATACAACGCCGTTTCGTTGTGGGTGCTTACCGAAAATTTCAGAGCAAAAGCCTTTTATGAAAAATGCGGTTTTGTGGCTGATGGAGTCCAAAAGGACAGCGGGCTTTTAAATATCAAAGAAGAAAGATATATTCTTAGCTAAAGATATAACAAAAAGTATATGCGCAACAAATATTTTAGCCAATTCTGTTCCAATCTTCAAATTATATTATTATAATTTTAAGGAAGTTTATCACTATTTATTAGGATAAAACCTTATAAATGCTTATTTTGATATTATGGCTTCAATACAATTCTTTATTAAGTAAGATTTGTGTGGGTAAGCATAGTTTTTATGTGATAACAAGTATTTACGAAGGATGTAAAAAATATGAAGTCTAATTATTGGTTAGCATTAATTATATGTTGTGTTGCTCTTATTAGTTTGACCGCTTGTATAAAGCATGATACTATTGGTACTATTGATTCAATTGCTTATGATGAATTAGGAATACCCTCTTCTGAAAGATACTCAAAAGGCGTACGTGCAAGAAGCCCTTGGGATATGGTGATATATGACAATAAATTATATATTGGTGGTGGGG
>SVRY01000008.1 GCA_015064585.1 Oscillospiraceae bacterium | reverse complement strand
AAGGGATAGTTACATTAAAGCTATACGTACCGTAAGTAGTAGTTTTCCATGTGTAACATCCTGTGCCCGCTTCTGTACAGGTGGCAGCCTTGGTAATGCTGTAGGTATAGTCAGTAGCAGAAAGTTTTGGCAAAGCTATCGTTGTTGTGCCTGCGCATACAGTGCAGGTACCCGTCAAAGTACCGGCGGCAGAAGTTGTAGGTGCCTTAGTGGATTTGTAATTGTAGATGTGACCAAGTGCGTTGACATAATTAGTTTTGTAACTGTCACCGCAAGCGCAGGTATATGTTGTATAGCCCTGGGCAGTGCAGGTAGGGACGGTTACCTTGCTTGTGTAAGAATGTCCATTGGAAGGGATAGTTACATTAAAGCTATACGTACCGTAAGTAGTAGTTTTCCATGTGTAACATCCTGTGCCCGCTTCTGTACAGGTGGCAGCCTTGGTAATGCTGTAGGTATAGTCAGTAGCAGAAAGTTTCGGCAAAATTATGGTTGTGGTCGCAGAGCAACGCGAGCAGGTTCCCGTCAATGTTCCGGTTTTAGAAATGTTCGGCGTATCGCTAATACAATAATAATACTCGTGGTTTTCCGGACAGCCATTTTTCCATACTGCATATAGTGTTATAGGTCCATCGTTCGTATACTTATCGCCTGCCAAGTAAGTTGGAATAATTGCCGTACTGCTTGTTGACCAACCAAGAAATGTATATCCATCTCTTAAAGGAACTGTATTGGGAAGAGAAACCATTTGTCCGTACTGAGCAGTAACTGCTTGGGGAGCATTGATTCCTCCCATTGCATCAAAGGAAATAATAATAGGACCATGGTTGGTTACCGTTCCGGGATAGGTTGCAACCATGTAAGAACGAGAAGCACTGTCAAACAGTTCAAAACGATCAATGGCAACAGCACATTTATCTGATATAGCGCCGATGATCACAAACTGCAATTCAACAAGAATGCAGTCGGCAGGCATCGCTTCGTCGTTGGCATAGGCAAGATAGATGATTCCATCGGTTGCGGGATTTACAACCAAGCGCGTAGAATCCAATGCACTGGTATTGACAAAACCTTTATAGTGCAGTTTGGCACTGTCATATGAAATCATTGCGCTAAACGACATTGCACCAATGCATTCCTGAGCATTGGTGAAGTAACCGATAGGAATCGTAATTGTTTGCCCAATATAACCCTCAGCACTAAAAGCTTCTACAGCGATTTCATCATATACAAGTACCGATGTCCAAGCGGATACACCTTCATATACAATCTCAACCGAAACATATCCGGGGTTACTAAATTCGTATTCCAATTGGAAGCCCTCTGTAATCGTCTTGAAGCTACCGTTTTCATACTGTACAATAATTTCCATTCCGGCAGGATCAAACGTGTCATCCACTTTATATACCTGTTTATCCGGCTCTTTACTAATGGAAATACCGGTAATTGGCGATATGTTTTCCTTCCAAATTGCATAGAGCGTAATGCTTTTATTTCCGTCTTTCAGCGCAGGGCAGATATCTTCAGCTTTCAAAGCAGTATCATCTTGATCAAATACAGTCGTACTGCCATCCGGCGATGCCGACCATCCTACAAAGCTGTAACCCTCCCGTGTTAATTTAAATGTAGATGCATTATATAAACCGTTTGGGGGAGCAACACCATACGAAACCTTATCAGCAATGGCACTGGCGGTTGATGTTTTATAAACCAAAGATGCATTCAAATAATAGTCAGTATTGCGTAAAACCCCGGTTTCAGAAACGAAATCAGAAATAACGACCCAACCTGTTTTTCCGTCAATGGTAGTTTTTCCCCATGTATATCCATTGGCATTTTTTGTGTTACCGACATCCACCGTAAAGGTGGTTCCTTTTGCAAACGATTTAACAAGGCTGTTACTTGTTCCCGCGCCGCTTCGCATATTCAGTCCTTCGTTTGCTGTAACTTCGTATTTGTGACCGGTAATAGTCGAATCTATGGTACCGCCGTTGGCGTTATAGTTGATGGTGAGAGTATTGGATTCCTTTTCATTTTCAGTACCCTTTAATATATTACCGGACAAATGCCTAACATATGTGCCGATTGATTTGAGTTTGGAAACGGTATATTCTCCATCCCAATTTATTTGGCAAGGACCTGAGTAATTACAATCCGTGTAGTATACATTATTTCCTTCAACCCTGTAAATGAAAATCGTGTGCCCTTCATTTGTTCTAACAACATCACCGGCATTAAATTCATAATTCTTGAGTGATGTTATCTTTTCCCAATCGGAACTGCTGTTTATATTAGAGCCAAAAACTTTATACGCTAATAATAGTGCATATCCGTGGCATTGCCAAGCGACATCACTATTGTTGATGCGCAAAGTACCGCAAGAACACGAACAAGTAGTTAAACAGGTTTTTGCGCATTTGCACTTTACGTTACCAACTTTTGATGTGCCTTTTAATTCACCGGAAGTGATTTGTCCATTATAGTTGTTCCAATATTTACCATCCGGATATTCTGTTCTCAATATAGCAAGTTTGCTGGAAAACTGTTCTTCAGTCAAGTTTGTAGCCGCACTCACATTGATTGCTGCCAGTGGAATGATAGTAAACACCATCAATACCGCTAAAAACATAGAAACTATTTTTTTCATATTAATTCTTCTCCATATTTTTAATCATAATAAAGATTTTAGATGCATCCGCAACATTCACAACACCGTTTTCATCTGCATCGGCACATTGCAACTGAGATTCATCAAGTTCGATCATTTTCGCCGCAAACTGCAAAACAAGCTGGCCGTCTTGTTCGGTAACTACACCGTCGCTATCTACATCCCCCACAGGGTACTCTACATCCGGCTGATCTGGAATCGGATCGTCGGTGTCGGGAACGCTTGGCTTAGATGTGTTGTTCAGATCGATCTTGTCCGTAGGAACAAACCCGCTTTCGGTTTCCGTTGTCACGAAGTAGTACCCGCAATATTCAAACAGTACCGTTACTACCGTTCCTGCCGTCCATTCTGTGCGAATCTTTACATCCACATTTCCGTTCATTAATGATGTCGTCGATGGATTATGATAGGATACAATATCCTTTGAAAGCACAATTTGTTTATTGATATCATAATATTCTTCGGCATCGGGAACATATGTATACGGTTCTGCATAACGACTAACAATTTCTCCCGGTACATACGCTACCACATATTTACCCGTGTTCAAAAACGGATACATCAAAAGATAATAATCAGCATATCGATCAAAGCATAGAAGCACGCATTCGTCATTGGTATCCACATACCAAACTGTTTCAGATGATGTATCCGGTAACATATATGCGGTCCCTTTTGTTTTGCCGCCATCCGTTATCCAAGCGTTGGTATAATCAGCATAGTCAAAGCCGGGAGCACCGTAACCGAGAATATTTTCCGAATGTATAGCCTCTCTGACTTGATAGTAGCCGCCACCGGAGAGAGAATTGCCCTCGATTGTGGTGATGCTGCCATCTTCATTCACGCCGGTTACAATACCGACATGATTTGCATATCCATCCTTGTCTCCGTCAAAAAATACAATATCTCCGGGGAAGGGCATATAATCTGCACTTTTCCATTTTCCGTTAGTCTTGAACCAATTGACGAACGCCCCACAGTTGCCATAGACGCGAGCCTGAGGAATTACATTGGTAGGAATACCGGCTTGTTCTGCGCACCACATTACAAAATAAGCACACCATGCACCGGTCGAATCATTAAATCGCTGTCCGTATTTTGTATACCAGGTACCTTCTCCGTTGTATAATGGCGCTTTGGTAGTTACATCCAGTTCAATATATCCAAGTTGTGTGTAAGCAACGCCTATAATATCTTCTCCATGTTCTCCTGTGTTAACATAGTCATTCTCAAATGCGTCATATTCTGTCATGCCACCGGTATTACACAATTCCCATCTTTGCGAACCATCTATATTCCAGGTTTCCATGCAGATATTTCCATTATTTTTATTGGGATTTGTGGCACCGATCACCAATTTGGGAACTGCACATGACTCAAATGCATAGGTACCGTCTTCAAATGGAACAATATAGAACAGTTGACAATTGTCCCACGTTGTGCTTCTTGTATATATATCTATGTTATTCCCATTGGTAGGCAATATATCAGTGTCACCCGTGTAAATATCAATACATCTGGTATATTCCCCGTTTCTATTGGCAGAGCACAGCGCGTACAATGCATACTTCCCGTTTTTAATGTGTTTTACATAAAAACGTTGATCTGTGGTGCCATCATATTTCCATGTAACAACATTTGTGCCGTCAGCATTCTTACCGTCATAGACGTTGATCATCAGACCGCTGTCTGCATTTTTGATGGTATATACACCATCGGGAACAGTGGCACTAAATTCGGTCGCAAGATAATTATTATTAGAGGGTATATCGCTTGTATTGTATTCAATTCCGGTAAGAGCAGATACATTTTCTAAAAGATCATTTATGTCATACAAGTAGTATTTTTCGGCATCGAGAGCACCAATATAATGTTCATTGTAATAATAACTATACTTTCCATTTGTATCGAGTTGTTCCTCAAGATTATCCGAAAATTCTTTAAAATCTTTAAATACAGACACTAAAGAAACAAAATCTTTTCCGTAGACTTCTTCCATTCCAACATCTAATGTCTCATCTATAATATTGTCAATGCTGTATTTCAAAACAGCTAAGCCATCAACTGTGTCATTGATTTCTCCACCCAAAATTGAGTTCAAAATTAGACTCGTATAGTAATCACAGCATTTTAGCCACGCATGACATTCTTTGAAGAGAAGCTCATAATTCTTTGCCTCATTATATGACAATCCTTTCTTTGCAGGATTTATTAATTCATTATATGCCATTAACATTTTCATAGAATCTATCGCATTGGTCTCCAGCATATACAACTTGGCAATTGTACAAAAATACAATGCTGTGTTTTTTCCAACACTCAAAATAAAATCCTTGTAGGATTGCCCCCATTCTATAATATTACCTTCAAACGCTGCAAGTAAGGCTTTAAAATTACTAATAATTGCATCTCCAAGAGTTTTTTCAATCAAATCATTACCAATGTCATTTGTGATTTGAAGTGCCTCATTTACTCGATTTCCCCATTGAGATATTTCGTAACATTCAACATTCCAACAATCAGATACTAAACTCACATACATTAGTTTTTCGATCAATTCTTGATCGTATACCAGTTTTTTTGTATTCTCTTCTATGTATATAATATCTCCGCCAGTTAAACCTTTATAATATGCATTATAATATACAGTTAATTTTCTATACAAAATGTTATTATCCAATAATATTATATCGTCTACATTGGAAAAAAACACTTGATCATTTGTCCCTGTGTAATCAACATAGTAGTCCATAGCTGAAGCTGTTATACTTTCTATATTTGCAGATAATACAAATGTTTGTGACAAAAAACATATGACCATTATTATCGCTAATACTCTCTTTTTCATGGTTTTTCTCCTTAGATATAATATATTTCTCTTTAATTATATCATGTAAAATTATTGCTGTCAAGTGCAATAATCATTTTGATAATGCAATATCAAAATGATTATACTAAAATAAAGTAAAGTAAAGGTGGTGTGAACATGGTTGCGGAGAAGATCAGAATGCTGCGGGAAAAGATGGGGATCACTCAGTCCGAGCTTGCCAAAAGACTGGGGGTAACACGCTCCGGTGTGAATGCATGGGAAATGGGAATTTCCGTGCCGTCCACCCAATATATCATGGAGCTCTCGCTCTTGTTTCATGTGTCCACCGATTACCTTTTGGGAATGCCGGGGCAAAAAACCGTATCGGTTGACGGACTGACCGACAGGCAGATCGCGTCGGTGGTTGAGGTGATTGCCTGTTACCGTGAAAAGGGACCAATAGAACTATGAAAGCCGCTTGTTTTTTGACAGGCGGTTTTTGGCTTATTATTTCTATCTGATCGCTTTTTTTAAAAAAGACTTGTTTTTTTAAGTATATTATGGTAAAATAAAAAAGAGAAGCATTTTTGTTAACATGTAAAGGAAGATAGTAATGAAGCGAGCTGAATACCTGGAAGCGGGAAAGATTGTAAATACCCACGGTGTGAGAGGAGATGTCAAGAGCGAATGCTGGTGTGACGATCTCTCGGTCATGACAAAGGATCTGTCGGTGCTTTACCGTAAGAAGGGAAAGGAATATATTCCCTTTAAGATCACAAAAGCCTCCCCTTTCAAAGGAATGGTACTGCTTCATTTTGAAGGTATTGATAGTTTTGAGGATGCCAATTCTTTGCGGGGCGAGATCGTATACGCGAAAAGAGAAGATCTGCCGCTGGAGCCCGGGGCTTATTTCATAGCCGATATTCTGGGACTGCCTGTGGTGGATGCCGACAGCGGAAAAGAATACGGTATACTTAAAAATGTAAACAACGGTGCGGCGGGACAGCTTTATGAGATAGAAACCGAAAACGGTATGGTGCTGCTTCCCGTGGTACCGCAATTCGTGAAGGAAGTGGATCCTGACAAAGGCATCTTTGTCACCCCGATCCCCGGTTTTTTTGATGAGATTTGATGTATTGACCTTATTTCCCGAGCTGGTCATGACGGTATGCGGCACCAGTATTATCGGGCGTGCCGCTGAAGCGGGAATCGTTTCGGTGCATGCGCATAATATTCGCGATTACAGCACCGATAAGCACCGCCGTGTGGACGATACGCCCTATGGCGGCGGAAAGGGAATGCTAATGAGTGCTCCCCCCGTGGTTGCCTGTCACGAAGCGGTGAAGGAAATGGCAAAGGGAAGCACCCGTACTATATATCTTTCTCCCAAGGGAAAGGTATTTGACCAAAAAAAAGCCGCAGAATTGGCGGGGTATGACAGACTGATCCTGCTTTGCGGTCATTATGAGGGTATTGATCAGCGTGCCATTGACCTTGTATGTGATGAAGAGATATCCATCGGCGATTTTGTGCTCACCGGCGGAGAACTGCCTGCCTGTGTGTTGATCGACAGCGTGGCAAGACTCATCCCGGGTGTGCTTGCCGATTCGGTCTGTCATGAGATAGAAAGTATTTCCTGCGGAATGCTGGAATATCCGCAGTATACCCATCCCGAAGTATTTCGGGATATGGCAGTACCGAAGGTGCTGCTTTCGGGTAATCATAAATTGATCGATAAATGGCGCTATGAACAGGCATTGATGCTGACAAAGAAACTGCGTCCCGATCTTCTGTAATTTTTAAAAGATCGTATAGAGAAAGGAGGAAAGCGAATGTCTACCGAAAAAGAAACCGCAAACATGCAGGATACGACCGCAGAGAATGCCGAAAAAGAAAAGGCAGAAAAGAAACGCAAGCAACCGAAAAAACGCAGACACCCGATACGCGCTCTTTTGACAGGGCTTGATCGTTTGCCCGAGAAGGTGCGTGAAAGTCTTCCTGTAAAAGCACTTTGTTTTTTGGGGTGTTTGGATGAGCGTGCACGCCGCAAAGCCCCGGGCAGTATGTTTGCGCACGGTGCTTCACGCATGCAAAAATGGTTGGTGGCTCCTACCAAACGCAGATTTGCCGCCAATGTGGAAAACAGCCGCGTGTTGGATCTGATCTTTCGTATGCTGAATTTTATGTATACGCTTCCCATTATCTATTACGGCATTATGCTGTTTATGGCGGGGCTTACCATGTGCGGTATGGCGGCGATCACTCTCTTTCTGCAAGGGACAAATATTACACTATCCCTTGACATATTGGAACTTCCCATGATGATTCCCGGCATTGTGCTGATATTCTTGTCGCTTCCTCTTTTGTTTGCGGAAAACCAGCCGCTTTCGACAGTGGTGGTTAAAAGCCGATTCGGACAAAGCATTTTGTGCGGTTTTTTGGGATTGGACCCTGTCAGTATCCGACGAAACAATGCCGATCGGCAGCATGGCGGTTTTGTATCTATGCTATCGCTTTTGATAGGCGTGGGAAGTGCGGTCATTGTACGATTTGTCAATCCGTATCTTATTCCGATGACAGTGTTCATTGTTCTTTTGATTACGGTGGTTATGACAGCGCCCGAAGCGGGGTTGATGCTGCTTTGTGTTTTCCTGCCGTTGCTTACCCCCTATCAATTATGTTCACTGGCATTTTTGGTGGTCTTTTCCTTCATGGTCAAACTGCTTCGTGGTAAGCGCAGTTTGAGATTGACAACTGCTGACTGGGCAATGCTGATTTTAGCGTTGTTGATTTTTACTAATTGCGTAGTCAACCGCAGTGATATCGGATATGCCTGTATGTCAATTTTATTCTGTCTGGTGGCGGTGACCGGTTCGCATCTGCTTCGCAGTCATGGCGTGGCATTTCGTTTTCAGCGTTCGCTGATGATATCTTCCTTGATCACAGTGTTGGCGGTGACGGCAGATGTGGCGATTTTGTATGTGCCCAAATGGGTTTTGCGCGATATTCCCGTATCTGTTTTTTTCGACCGAGTGCTTAACAATTTCGGTACACGGGATCATGCAGGACTGTATTTGTTCTTGATTTTCCCCTTTGTCATGTCTGCTTTTTATTTATCTAAAAAGATGCGGGCAAAATTTTGTTATTTTGTGTACGCACTGCTGATTTTCGGCTGTTTTGTGTTGACGGAATCCCGCACAGTGATGATCGTCGGTGTGTTGCTGGTGGCGATGTACCTTTTGATGCGTAATCCCCGCCATTTGTTGACTATTTTATTCTTTGGAACTTTGGGTGTTTTGGCATTTGTTTTTCTGCTGCCTCGAAACTACACACAGGTTTTTATCAATTATTTCTCCGATTCGGGCAATCGGATCATGGAGGGCTTGAGCGAATTCAAGCACATCTTCTTGGACTCTGCAACACGCTATTATACAGGTCTGGGATTTGGGCAGGTGCAGGGAAGCAATCTTTACACCATGGCACTTTCCTCTTTGGGAATGATCGGATTTTTGACTTTGGTACTGGCAATATTGTTGCTTATTGGATATGCGACGGTATCGACCATTCGCAATCGCAGTGCAAGTCCGCGGTTGCAGCCCATTATGAGTGCTTGTTATACAGCGGTCTTTGGCGTACTGTTCATTGGCGCCAGACTGCCGGTCTTTAACAGTGCCGGTGTACTTTTGATGTTTTGTTTGATCTACGGCTTTACCATGGGGATTGGCCGTACCATGCGAAAGAGTGCGGTTTTGTTGGAAGCCGCAACCGATCACGATGTTGAATTTTCCCCTATCTTTATGCAAGGAGGCGATCTTAGTGAGTGAAGAAATTGTAAAGCCAAAGAAAACAAGAAAAAGAGGCGGATTGAATCTGATTGATGTAATGTTGACCGTTCTGCTTATTTTAATTATCGGTGCATTTCTCGCGTATCGCTTTTTTGTGTTGGGCGAAGCTACCAAAGATGTATATTTAGAATACAGTGTAGAAATTTTGGATGTGGGAGAAAATATGAACAGCACTCGGTTGCTGGGGCAAGAGCTATACACTGAGGATAATGTAAAAATGGGCACCGTGGTCGGATGCAGTGATGTCAGCACCAAAAAACGCAGCGTGATCGTCGAAGACAGAGTGGTGAAGGATGAAGAAGTTTACTACATTACCGTAACCATCGGCACGAAGGCTGTGCGCATGAAGGATGGCAGTTACCGAGTAGACGGTATGACGCTGACGACCGACAGTGTTTTGGATCTTTTGAGCAATGAATTTGCTCTTTGCGGAACCTGTATTCGTGTGTCGGAGGTGATCAAATAATGGCGAAGAAAACCAAGAAAAAAGTGCGTTTTAATGTGTTGGATGTCGCGATCATTCTTTTCATCATTCTTTTGCTGTTTGGATTGACAGGCAGAATCCTGCTGGACAGACGCCATAGCAAAAATATCGAAGAAAGAACGGTGTTCTTCACTGTGGTGGTTTCTGAAAAGGATGCCCAACAGATTGAGGCGGATAAAACGCTTTATACCGAAAAGGGAGAAAAACTGGGCAAAATCACCAATGTTCATCAAATAACCATTTCAAGCGAAACCTTTGGCGATACAATAAATAAGTATGTTTCGGTCAGCGGTGATATGCAGGTGAAGGGATATGAAGATCTCAAGGGCGTTTTTTACACATCTGATGGGGAATTGCTTAGGGTCAATACCTATGTTTCACTGAATTTCGGGCAACCGGTTCAACTTTATATCAATGATATTGTAGAAAACGGACAATAAATTTCATCATTTTTCTCTCTGTATAGGCAAAGCGGAAAATATTTGGAAAGGTATTGATTTTTTCACTGGAATTTGCTATAATGTACAAAGATTATAATAAATCTTTGGTGATAGTTTATAATACAAGCAAAGAGAATGTGAAGATTTGCTGATTGGGAGGAAACATGGTATCCAGAGAAATCAAGATTTGTAATACAGTTGGATTGCATGCAAGACCGGCAACCTTTTTCATTCAGAAGGCGAACAGTTTTCGTTCGACCATTTGGATCGAAAGGGATGAAAGAAGAGTGGATGCCAAGAGTCTGCTTGGTGTTCTGTCTATGGGCGTCAAAAAAGATACTGTTGTTACACTGATTGCGGACGGATCGGATGAAGAGGCGGCAGTAGATAGCCTTTGCAATTTGATCGAGAATGAACTTGAAAAATAACGCAATATGAATTTTGAGCAGATGATCAAAGATCGCTGCTCTTTTTCATTTTCGCCGTCTTGCCAAAATTTTTGGCTTTTGACGGATGTCAAGTTTGGTGCTCTTTCCTTGACAAATCGCAGAGAGGATGGTATACTGATTCGGTAAGAAGAGTTGCGGCTTTTTTGTATAAAAAGGAACCTTTACAATGAATGAAAAAGAACAAAGATTGAGATCTCTTCGGGAAAAAGCGGCGGCATTGCCCCTGCGTCCCGGTGTATATCTCATGAAAAACAGCGACGGTAAGGTAATCTATGTCGGCAAAAGCAAAGCACTAAGGAATAGAGTGTCCAGCTATTTTCAGGGAATTGAGCGGCATAATCTCAAGACTCTGCGAATGGTCATGTCGGTCAAAGATTTTGATTGGATGCCCACTGACAGTGAGATCGAAGCCTTGGCGCTGGAAAACAAGCTGATCAAATTATATCAACCAAAATATAACATCCGCCTGAAAGATGGGAAAAGCTATCCCTATATCCGTATGCCCATTAAAGAAGCTTACCCTAAGATTTATGTTACTCGCGAGCGTAAGGAAGACGGGGCGCGCTATTTTGGACCGTATTCGGGTATTTCTGTGGCATATGAGATCGTGGATTCGGTGAAGCGAATTTTTGGAATACCCGGTTGTAAGTATCGTTTTCCGCAGGAAATTGGGAAAATACGCCCTTGTTTGTACAGTCAGATCGGGCAGTGTGTCGCACCCTGTACGGGCAATGTGTCCACCGAGGAGTACGCTTTGCTAATGGAGGATGTTACCGAATTCTTGCGTGGAAACTACCGAAAAACGGCAGCGGTACTGCAGGAAAGAATGACCTTTGCCGCCGAGAATCTGCGTTTTGAGCTTGCCGCCCGCTATCGAGATCGGTTAAAGGCATTGGAACGGCTGCAGGATAAACAAAAGGTGGTAGGAGCACCCGGGGCGCGTTATGATGCTGTTTCCCTGTATCAAGGCGATCTTTGCTCCTGCCTTTGCCTGGGTTATATTCGGGACGGCGTACTGATCGACCGTGAATATCATGTGTTCGGTGCCGATCAGATTTTGGAAGAAGAGGATCTGATGGATTTCCTGTGCCGATTGTATCAAAGACATACCGATATTCCGCCCCAAATTTGCTTAGGATTCGGGGTGTGTGCTGAAAACGGTGCGTTGTTTTCGGAATATCTGGTTTCACTGGGCGTACACACAGAAATTCATGAACCAAAGCGCGGAGATAAAAAGGCGATTTGCGAACTGATGCACGAGAGCGCCAAGGAGCATGCCGCCGAGTATATCCGTCAAAATGAAAAGGGAAATACGGCGCTGGCTACACTGTCCTGTCTTTTGGGACTTGCGTCGGTGCCCGAAACCATTGAGTCGGTAGATATCTCCAATTTGGGTAATGAGCAGATCACTGCAGGGCTAATTCGCTTTACCGATGGTAAACCCGACAAAAGCGGTTACCGCACCTTTAAATTTCCCGAAATGGCGGGACAGGATGACTACTATGCCATGGCAGAGTGTATTCGCCGCCGCCTGCGTCATAAAGAAAGCTGGCCGCTTCCTGATCTGCTATTGCTGGATGGCGGTAAGGGTCATGTTACGGCGGTGAAAGCTGTTTTGCAGGAAGAGGGTGTCATCTTGCCTGTTTTCGGTATGGTGAAGGATGAATATCATAAAACAAGATGTATCACCGATGGGACAGGAGAGATATCCATAGCGGGAGAGCAGAGTGTGTTTTCTTTGATATACCGCATTCAGGAGGAAGTTCACCGCTATACGGTGGGCAGAATGATGCAGGGCAAGCGTAAGACATTGAGCCGATCCATTTTATGCGATGTGCCCGGGGTGGGCGAAAAGAAAGCGGCGCTGATTTTAAAAACTTTTGGCGGTTTAGCGGGCGTAAAACAGGCAAGTGTAGAAGAGATTGCTTCGGTCAAAGGAATCAACCGCGAAATTGCAGAAACGATCGTTCGTTTTTTGAAAGAAAAGAAAAAATAAAAAGAAGTATAGAGGTATTAGTAAATGAGAATTATTACAGGAAACGCCAGAGGCGCAAAACTGGAAACTCTGGATGGAATCGATACCAGACCTACGGCAGAAAGAGTGAAGGAAGCTGTTTTCAGCATGATCCAATTCGAACTGGAAGGCAGACAGGTGCTGGATCTGTTCGGCGGCAGCGGACAGATGGGCTTGGAGGCACTCTCCAGAGGGGCAGCAAAAGCAACGTTTGTGGATAACAATCCCGAAGCGGTGCAAATTATTAAGAAAAACGCAAAGCATACAGGATTGTTTGAAAAATCGGTGGTGTTGAACAGCGATTTTCGCTCGTTTATCCGCGGAAACAAGGGCAGAATGCAATTTGACATTGTATTTTTGGATCCCCCTTACGCCATGAAGGTGTTGCATGAGACAGTGGAAAAACTGGAGGAGGCCGAAATGATCCGCGAGAAGGGAATTGTAATCTGCGAAAGCGACGATCCAACCCCCATTGAGGTCGCGGGCTATTCGTTGCGCCGTCATGCAAGATACGGAAGGGTCTATATTACGGTCCTTGTCAAAGAAGGCGGCGAAGAGGATGCGGAATAAACCTTCATACTTGGTTTTGGAAGAAGAGTGCAGCGGAAAAATGCACGCATTGGTGGCAGGCAGTTTTGATCCTGTTACCAAGGGACATATGGATATTATCAGTCGTGCGGCAAAAATGTTTCAAAAGGTTACTGTTTGCGCTTTTGTAAACCCGGATAAAGAGTACCTTCTTTCGCTTGATGAAAAGAGGGAACTGCTTTCGGCAGCATGTAAGGATCTTGCGAATGTAACCGTTGCAAGCGACAGCGGGATGCTGTATGCTTTTTGTAATGCGCATGGTATTGATTTGATAGTAAAAGGTGTTCGGAACAACGAGGATGCGGCGGTTGAATATGCGGCGGCGGCGTTCAATTACGAACACGGCGGCGTGAAAACACTGTTGCTGGAAGCAGATCCGGATCTGCTTTCGGTCAGTTCCTCTCTTGTGAAGGATCGGTTGATAGAGGGGAAAAGTATCAGTGAATTACTGCCAAAAGGTGTGGAAAAACCATTTTTAAACATGTTATTACAGCGTTTATAGACTGTTTTATCAAAACCCTATAAAATGCCATAAAATGACAGCAAATCCTAAAATAGTATGTAGCAAACAAATGTTCTGACAAATAAAATCGAATGACAAAAGCCTGTTTTTTGTGAACAGGCTTTTTTCTTTTTTTTGCTCCAAACCCCTTCAAATGCGGAAAGATCGTCTTGAAATTAAAAAAATGATACTTTATAATACAGTCAAGTGGAGCAAAGTGTAGCGAAGTGGAGCGAGAAAACGCCAAATTCGAGAAAAAGGAGGTACCGAGATGCTGATCGGCACACATAGTCACGGCATAGATGCCAAGGGACGCATGTTCCTGCCCGCCAAAATGCGTTATGAATTTGGCGATACGGTTTATCTTGTAAAAGGTATAGATCCCTGCATTACGGTATATCCTATCCAGGCATGGAATGAATTTTATGCCAAACTTGACGGTTTGCCCCAGATAGAAGCCAGAAAGATCAAACGTTTTTTGTTTGCTTCGGCGGTGGAGACCCCCATTGATAGCCAGGGACGTGTGCTGATTGCGCCTGAACTGAGAGAATATGCGGGGCTTGGAAAAAATGTGAAGCTCATCGGTATGGGTAAGACCGCCGAAATATGGAGCGAAGAAAATTACGGCAGCGAAATGGAATCCATGCAGGTGGACGATATTGCAAATAAGTTGATCGAGCTGGGCTTCTGAGAGAGGAACAGAATGGAAAATACAGAATTCTCCCATTATTCGGTACTCAAAAATGAAGTGATCGACTCGCTTTCCATTGTGCCGAACGGTGTTTATGTGGATTGTACGGCAGGCGGCGGCGGACACAGCTTTGCCATTGCCTCAAAATTGAACCAAGAAGGCAAGCTGTTTGCCATTGACCGTGACGAAGATGCCATCAAGGCGGCAGGCAATAGGCTATCACCCTTTGGTAATTGTGTTACCATGGTGAAAAGCAACTTTACCGAAGCTGTTTCGGTGCTGAAATCCCGCGGTATTACCGCCATTGACGGCGCGCTCATCGATCTTGGTGTATCCTCCTATCAGTTGGATACAGCTGAGCGCGGATTCTCCTATATGCACGATGCACCGCTCGATATGCGAATGGATCGGGAGCAGGCTTTGACTGCTTACGAAGTTGTAAACACATACAGCGAAGGGGAACTGAAAAAGATACTGTTTACCTATGGGGAAGAAAAATTTGCCCCCAAGATTGCGTCAATGATCGTTCGCCGCAGGGCAGAAAAACCCATTGAAACTACGATGGAGTTGGCACAGTTGATCAAAAACGCCATGCCTGCCAAGGCGAAGGAAGGCGGACATCACCCGGCGAAGCGTTCATTTCAAGCCATTCGCATCGAAGTAAACGGAGAATTGTCTGCCATTGAGCCCACTCTGCGTGATCTGATCTCGATTTTAAAGCCGGGCGGCAGATTGGCAGTGATCACATTCCACTCTTTGGAAGACCGCATTACCAAGCAGACGTTCCGATCGCTTTGCGGTACCTGTACATGTCCGCCGGATTTTCCCGTATGTATATGCGGCAGAAAACCCATTGTGAGATTGCCCTTTCAGAGTATCGCCCCCGGCGAAAAAGAACTGGAAGAAAACCCCCGTTCGCGCAGTGCCAGATTACGTGTGGCGGAAAAAATATAAGCATATTAACAGAAAAGATTCTATAAGATTAAAGAAGTAAAATTTGGGAGGATACCATGGAAAATGCAAACAGACCGATTGAGAACGGGACAGCTAAGAAAATCAATACCCAAAATCCCGCATCTCAAGGCGGCGCACAAGCCTCCCGTATGCAGGGTCAGGTAAGAAGTCAAGCACCTCGCTCTGCGGTACGCCGTCCCGGCGATACCCAGCGTCAGGCACCTGCGGCAAATACGAAAGCATCTGCAACAAATGTAAAGGCACCTGCTAAGGCAGCACCCTCTTTGAATAGTGCCCCCCGGACCGCCCCTGCCAAGAATAACAGCATCCCCCCTCAGCGCTCTGCAGTGCAGCGTCAGCCCATTCGTCAGGTGGTGGAGGAACAGGGAAAAGGTTTTACGCTTGGCAATCTGCCCGCTGTGAAAACCGATGATAAGAAGCGTTCCAAAGACCATTACATTCCTACCAGAAAAAGCCGCATCAAAGAGCCTATGCCGTTGGCAACCATCGTGTTTTCCATTCTTTGTACGGTTCTTGTTATGTTTATGATGATCAATTTTGTAAAGATCAATGAGTATACCCATGACATTGCCGATATGCAGGCGCATCTTACAAAGCTTGAGCGAGAAGAGCAGGAATTACAGGTGGAACTGGAAAAGAAAAACGATCTGTCCGAAGTGGATCTGGAATCCATGGGTCTGGTAAAAGAAGAGGATTTGCGCAAGGTTGAGATCACCGACGATAAAGACGAGACCGTTGAACAGTACGAGGTGGAAGAAGAGGACACCGGTATGATCGCGACAGTGATGAACGCTTTGGCTCGCAATTTCAAAGAATACCGGAATATTTTTTTCGGCGGTGAATAAACTTGTAGCACACAAAATTGGAGGGTATAACCGAATTTAAGGGGATACTCTCAATTTTGATTCTCGGACCAAAGACGAAAGGAGGCAAATTGCCATGAAAAAGACACATACGCTTGGCAGAACTGTCATCATTTTGGGATTGTTTGTTGCTTTGGCATTGGGGCTTTGCGGACGGTTGTTTTATCTGCAGGTCATCAAAGGCGACGAATACCGAGATTATGTTCTGAACAATCTGCTTCAAAAGACGACTATCAAAGCGCAACGCGGTACTGTATACGACAGAAACATGATGCAGCTTGCCGCCAATGCGACAACATACAGAATTTTTATTTCTCCCTTTGATATTGATAAAGCGAAAGAAAAGGGAGGCAAAGACTATCAAGTGACTGAGGAAGCGGAACTGATTGCAACCAATCTTTCCCGGATCCTTTCTGTCAAGTACGAAGATGTTTTTGAAAGAACCCAAAAGAAGAACCGAAAAGACGAGACCATTGCCAAGAATGTGGAAAAGAAACAGGCAGATGAGGTCCGTCAATTCATTGAGGATTATGGTTTTTCCAGACAGATCCATTTGGAGGAAACGGTTACCCGTTATTATCCCTATGGGAGTTTGGCGGCGCAGTGCATCGGTGTTATGGGTACTGACGGTGGTCTGTTTGGACTGGAACTGCAATACAATGAAGCAATGTCGGGTACTGACGGACTGTATATCAGTGCTAAAAACGCCATGAGTGAAAATATGCCTACCCGTTACGAGCAGTATATAGATGCGGAGGACGGATTGAATGTGGTGACCACACTGGACGTGACCATTCAGGGCATTTTGGAAAACCAGTTGAAAGAAACCTACAGACAGCATGCGGCAGGCAATCAGGTTTGCGGTGTGGTTATGGATGTAAAGACCGGCGGGATCCTTGCCATGGGGACCTACCCAAATTTCGACTTGAATGATCCTTACACACTTGTGGGTGAGTATAAGGAGAAAATGGATCTTTGCGAATACGAAAAGGGAAGCAAAGAATACAACGAGTATTTTTGGGAACTGGTCTATTCAATGTGGAAAAATAAGACCATTACCGACACGTATGAACCCGGATCCACATTTAAGATCATCACAGCGGCCATGGGACTGCAGGAAAATCTGATCACTGCCGACACTGAGTTTACCTGTACCGGCAAACTCAATGTGGCAGGCACCACCATTCACTGCCATAAAACCTCAGGCCATGGTAGCAATACCTTTGCCTATCAGCTGCAGCAATCATGCAACCCCACCATGATGAACGTGGCAGCGCGCCTGGGAACCGAGACCTTTTGGGAATATTTTGTGAATTTCGGATATACCGAAAAGACGGGTGTGGATCTGCCCGGTGAAGCAAGCGGTATTAACCATGCCAAAGACCGTTTCAATGCGGTGGAATTGGCAACATCTTCTTTTGGACAGACCTTTAAAACCACTGTTTTACAACAGATTACAGCCATTTCTACAGTAGCCAACGGCGGTTATATCGTGACTCCTCATATTGTCAGTGCATTGACCGACAATGAAGGAAATGTGGTTGTTTCTTTTGAAGATCAGGTCAATAAGCGTCAAATTTTAAGCCAAAGCGTTTGTAATACACTGACCGATATTTTAACAGAAGGTACCGTGAAAGGGGTGGCGAAAAATGCCTATATAGCAGGCTATCCCATTGCGGCTAAAACAGGTACTTCCGAAAAACGAGACAGCGAAGACAGCACTTTGCGTGTAGGTTCCACTGTGGCATACGGACCTTCCAGCGATCCTTCGGTGGCGGTACTGATCATTGTGGATGAACCGGGCGGTAATACAAAGTCGGGTGGTGTGGTAGCTGCTCCCTATGTGGGAAAGGTTATGGAACAGACCCTTTCCTATCTCGGGGTTGAAAGACAGTATAGCGAAGAAGAATTGAAACAGTTGATCGTGACCCTTCCCGATTATGTTTCTAAAAAAGTGGATGTTTCCAAAGCCGGACTGGAAAACCTGGGCTTGAAAGTAGAGGTTGTGGGAACCGGTAAAACTGTTATGATGCAATTCCCCGTGGCAGGTTCCCAGCTGAACAAAAATTACGGAAAAGTAATCCTCTATACCTATGATGAAGGAAGCATGGTCATTCCCGACTACGATTACGGCGCCATTGAGGTGCCTAATGTGGTGAACAACACCATTTCAGCAGCGGTTTCCAAACTGTTGGCAAGCGGTTTTAATGTAAGGATCGAGGGAAGCGTAAATTATGATGCCGGTTCCAGTGCCGTGGTGGTATCGCAAAGCGGTTTGGGCGAGACTTTAAAACGCGGTTCCATCATTGTGGTTGAATGCCGCCATCTTGACAACGTAGATGACCAAGGTCAGATCGAAGATCAAAACGGATAGTATTTTGTTCGACAGCATTTTTTTCTGAAATGATTATACTGGATGGTATGCAGTATGATCGAAATAAATGGATGGAAATGAAAATGAAAATAATCAAAGATTTGCTAACCGATATACCCTATACCTGTGAAGACCCGAATGTGTCTGCACTCACTGTGACCGATATTGTTTCGGACAGCCGTAAGATCGTGGACGGATGTATGTTTATTTGTTTGCGGGGAGAGCACAGCGACGGCCATGATTACGCTTTGCAGGCGGCACAAATGGGTGCAAGCGTGATCGTATCCGAGTATTTGTTGCAGTTACCTCGGGGATGTGTCAATATTGTGACCCCCAATACCCGCTATGCGGATGCGATGATATGGCGCAATGTGTATGATGATCCTGCCGCTGCCATGCGTGTTTTGGCAGTGACCGGCACCAATGGCAAGACCAGTATTACTTATATGCTGAAAGCTATTTTGGAAGAGGCAGGAGAAAAGGTAGGTGTGATCGGTACTATTCGCAATTATATCGGGCAAGAGGCGCTGGAAAGCAATATGACCACCCCTCTGCCTGCCCAGTTGTATTCTCTGATCGCAAAAATGCGGGATGCGGGCTGTACCTATCTCGTGATGGAGGCATCCTCTCATGCACTTGCTTTTGATAAACTGGCAGGGATCAGTCCTGAGGTTGCAATTTTTACCAATTTGACCCCCGAACATTTGGATTATCACAAAAACATGGAAAACTACGCCCAAGCCAAAGCAAAATTGTTTGCCATGGCTGGCTGTTCGATTATCAATCACGATACTCCCTACGGGGCATATATGTTTGAAAGAAGTCAAAACAAAAGAGTGTACGTATCCAAAGAAAATGCCGAAGTGCCTTATCACGCCGAAAATATTCGGATGAAGGGCATTCGGGGCAGTGAATACGATTTTGTATCAGGAGATGAAAGAATACATATAACCTGTCATATTGCAGGTGAATTCTCCCTTTCCAACAGCCTTTGCGCCATTGCGGCGGCAAAGGAATTGGGAATAGGAGGGGTTACTATTGAAAAAGCCATGGCAGAACTGAATAGCGTGGCGGGCAGGATGGAACGCGTACCGCTTCCTACCGATGATCTGACGATGATCGTTGACTATGCCCATACTCCCGATGCCCTTGCCAATGTGCTGGATTCCATTCGCAGTTGCCGAAAGGAGAATCAGCGTCTGGTGTGCTTGTTTGGCTGTGGCGGCGACCGTGACCGAACCAAACGCCCTGTGATGGGTAGTATTGCCACTGCCAAAGCGGATTTTACCATCATTACCAGTGATAACAGCCGCACTGAAGATCCCATGAAGATCATTGCTGATATTTTGGAAGGCGTTAATACAATAGCCGGATACACAGTCATTCCCGATCGCCGCACAGCCCTTTACTATGCGGTGAATTATGCCCAAACTGACGACATTGTATTGGTGGCAGGGAAGGGACATGAAGATTACGAGATTACCAAGGAAGGCAAGCGTCCTTTCTCGGAAAAAAAGATCATTATGGAAGCGTATGAAAAAAAGATCGGAAAGGAGACCGAACAATGACAAGCAGGACAGCTAAGATTCCTCTTTCATTTTTAGTGGAATCGGTGAGTGGAAAGATCGCCGCTGACACCGAAGGAAAGTATTTTGAGTCGGTCACCACCGATTCCCGTGACGTGCGCCCCGGAATGCTGTTTGTTGCTTTGAAGGGGGAAAATTTTGACGGAAATCAATTTGTGGAATCCGCGCTTTTAAGCGGTGCCGCCTATGTTCTTGCCGAAAAAGCACCCGCGGGCAGGGAAGACCGCGTGGTCATAGTGCCCGATAGTTTATTGGCATTGGGTGCTTTTGCCGCCGCTTACAGACAAAATCTGCCCATGAAGGTTGTGGGAGTAACAGGAAGCGTGGGAAAGACCACCACCAAGGAATTTATTTACGCTGTTTTGAATGAAAAATTCCGTACGCATAAAACAGACGGTAATCATAACAATCATATCGGACTGCCCATGAGCCTTTTGGAAGCGGACGCTTCCTATGAGGCAGGCGTATATGAAATGGGCATGAACCATAAAAGAGAGATTGCTTATTTAACAAGGATCGTGCGTCCCGACGTGGCTGTGATTACCAATATCGGTACTATGCACATCGGTAATTTGGGTTCCAGAGAAGCAATCTGTGAAGCCAAACTGGAGATACTGGAGGGGCTTCCCGAAGATGGATCTGTTATTCTAAACGGTGATGAGCCTCTTTTGCAGGGAGTCAGAAATGCCTATTATGTTGCCGAAAACAATCGGGATGCCGATATGAATATCACCCATATTCGTGAGGGTGAAAATGGAAGCGCTTTTGATTTGACTATTCGCGGCGAGCGGGTGGAGAGCATTGTGATCCCCACCAAGGGACGGCATAATGTATTCAATGCCGCGCTGGCTTATGCAGTAGGATCCTGCTTCGGTATGGGCGAATTTGAGATACGCAGAGGGTTGATGAATTTTCGTCAAACCGGAATGCGTCAAAAAATCTATACCCACGGTAAAGTAACCGTAATGGAGGACTGCTACAATGCAGGACCTGAATCGGTCAAAGCGGCGTTGGGGGTTTTGTGCGACATAGCCAAGCGCTTAGGCGGAAGAGCTGTGGCAGTGCTTGGCGAAATGCGTGAACTGGGAGATTTCGCTTCCCAATTACACCAAGAAGCCGGCAGAGATGCTGCAGGCAAGGGAGTGGATCGATTATTTATTATGGGTAGCTATGCGCAGGAAATGAAGTCAGGAGCCATGCAAGCAGGCATGCCGGAAAGTGACATTGTGGTTCTGCCAAATGACTATACAAAAGCGGCACAAATCATTGCGCATGATACAAAAGCAAATGACACTTTACTATTTAAAGCAAGCAGAGCACTGCGTTTTGAAACTCTATTGGAGGCAGTCAAAACCAAACTGTAAACGAAAGGAAAAGGACAGCAAAGGATGAAAATTCGGATCTTATATCTGATCGCCCTTAGTTTGACGGCGGTTCTGACGGCGGCTTTTTCCCGTAAATTGATTCCTTTTTTGAAAAGTAAAAAGATGGGGCAGAAGATTTTGGATATTGGCCCACGTTGGCATAAAAACAAAGAGGGAACTCCCACCATGGGCGGTTTGGCATTCATTCTTGCAATCACGATTGTGTTTGCAGGTGTAATGATTGCCGGTTACTGCTTGGGCGTAACAAAACATATTGGTTTTGCAGTTGTGATGTACTTGTTTGCCTTGCTCAACGGACTGATCGGTGTAGTGGACGATTTGGCAAAATTCAGCCACGGACAGAATCAAGGGTTGACAGCAAAGCAAAAATATCTTTTGCAGTTGGTTGCAGCGGGACTTTTCCTGTTCTCAGGATATATGCTGGGGTATTTAGATACCAAACTGGCAATCCCTTTTACCGATATTCACATTGAACTGGGTGTTTTCTATTATATTTTTTCGCTGCTCCTCATTACGGGCACTGTAAATTCAGTGAACTTGACCGATGGAATCGATGGACTCGCATCTTCTGTGACCATGGTGGTTTGCGTGTTTTTTTCGGTATGGGGGCTGTTTAGTGGCAATGCCGAGCTTTCTTTAATTTCCGGTTGCGCTGCAGGTGGCTGTCTTGGCTTTTTGGTTTACAATTTCCATCCTGCAAGGGTATTTATGGGCGACACAGGCTCCTTGTTTTTAGGAGGTCTTGTGGTTGCCATGGCGTATATGCTGGATAACCCTTTGATTATTGTATTGGTGGGCATCATTTATATGGTTGAGACCGCGTCGGTTATTTTGCAGGTGGGATATTTCAAGCTCACACACGGAAAGCGTCTGTTTAAAATGAGCCCCATTCATCATCATTTTGAAAAATGCGGATGGAGCGAAGTAAAGATTGTCAGTGTGTTTTCGTTGGTTACACTGATTATTTCCACAGTTGTATTTATATTCACCTATTTATTGTAAATTTTGCGTTTTGAAAATATTTTGAAAGGAGTGCATCGCATGGAAGAGAATAAACGTCCGACCCCGCCGCCCAAACGGCAAACTGCAAGCGGCATGAACGCTAATCAACAGCGTCCCGCTGCAAGAGTGCCGCAGGGACGGCAAGCGCCTCCTTCACCGGCCAAGAAAAAGGCGCCAGGACAAATGGGCGTTGGCATGTCTAAGGAAAAAAATGCCACTCCTCCTTCCCGTATTCCCCCAAAAGCGCCTTCTTCTCAAAATGTTTCCAAAACGAATCCCCCCAACAAAGCACCTATGGCAAAGGGGGCACCTCGCATACCCGATAACACGCCTGCGAAGCGGGCGTCTAAGGGAATTGCCAAAGCAGCAGGGAAACCACCTGTAAAAGAGGGAGAAACGACGGTAAACAAGCAAAATACCGCTGTTCGCTACGCTGCTCCGAAAAAGAAATTTTCAATAAAAGAAATGTGGCCCTTTGGCTGGATCTCGCGCAGAAAGAAAGCCATTTTGGAAAGTGAACGTGACATAGACGCAATGCCCGATAATGTGGTGCGGGTCAGAGGCGGTATTGACAGACCAATGCTGGTTTTGATTTTGATTCTGCTGTGTTATGGATCTGTTATGGTATTTTCTGCCAGTTATGCTTATGCGCTCAGCGATATGGGGGATTCCTATTATTATATCCGCAGACAGATCGCTTTTGTTGTCCTTGGCTTGATTGCCATGGTCGGTGTGGCGCATTTGGACTATAAGTTCATTCAAAAAATGACCCCGCTTGTGTTTGTTGGGTGTTTGGGCATGATGGTAATGGTGCTGATAAATGGTATCAGTGAGGGCGACGCACAGCGTTGGCTGTACATTGGTCCCATTTCCATTCAGGCATCAGAACCCATGAAATTGGGGCTGGTACTGATGCTTTCCTGGTATTATCATAAAACCTACCGATTTGTCAAAACGAAGCTGTTTTGGCGTTCCTCGGCGGTGGGTACCTTTGTTCCTTTACTGATCGTAGCGCTTGTTTGCATGCTGATCCTGTTGGAAAACCACTTTTCGGGCACTATTATCATGTTTGCCATTGGTATGATGGTGATTTTTGCCGCCGGCGGTAAATGGATTTGGTTTGGTTTGGGAACGCTTGGTTTTGGTGCAGGAGTTGGTTATTTGATCTTTGCCACCGATTATGCCAGTAAGCGTATCGATATTTGGCTTCACCCTGAAAACTACAGTACCCAGGGAGAAGTTTGGCAGACCCTGCAAGGTCTTTCCGCCATTGGTTCGGGAGGACTGTTGGGAGTTGGATTGGGCAACTCTACCCAAAAGCATTTGTTTGTATCCGAACCCCAAAATGACTTTATCTATTCGATTATCTGCGAAGAGCTGGGTCTGATCGGCGCTATCCTTGTTATCGGACTGTTCTTGGCATTTGTATGGCGCGGCATTAAAATCGCCCAAAATACTCCCGACGTATTCTCTCGTCTGGCAGTGATCGGAATTGTAAGCCAGGTGGGGATTCAGGCATTTTTAAATATCGCGGTTGTAACGGGAACTATTCCCAATACAGGTATCACCCTACCGTTTTTCAGCTACGGTGGTTCTTCCTTGACCATCCTATTGGTTGAAATGGGTGTTATACTGAGCATTTCCCGATACTCTTATCAACAGAAATAATGAGGTTTAACCTATGAAAGTTCTATTGTCCGGCGGCGGAACCGGAGGGCACGTCAATCCTGCGCTTGCTATCGGCGCAGTTATTGAAAAGCACGATAAAAACGCGGATATACATTACGCAGGTACGCCCTGCGGGATCGAAAATAAATTGGTTACCAAGTATCCCATGCACCATGTTGAGATCCAGGGATTGCGTAGAAGTCTATCTCTTTCCAATTTGAAGACTGCTTATTTAACGGTAACTTCCTTTGGAAAAGCCAAAAAACTCCTTCGCGAACTGAAACCGGATCTTGTGGTGGGTACGGGGGGGTACGTTTGTTGGCCTGTTGTGCGGGCTGCTGCTTCACTCGGTATTCCCACAGCCTTGCATGAATCCAACGCTGTACCCGGTTTGGCGGCAAAAATGCTTTGTAAAAAAGTAGATTGTATATTTGTGAATTTCCCCGATACGGCGGCGCTTTTGCAGGGGTGCAAAGAAGTTTTGCATGTGGGAACACCGCTAAGGGAGGAGTTTTCCCAAGAAGTTACCGAAAAGCCTGTTCTGCCCAAGGGCTGTGATCAATACATTCTCTGCTTTGGCGGCAGTCTTGGCGCAAAGCGGTTAAACAGCGAAGTATTGCATTTAATGAAAGAATACGGCACTGCCCATCCCAATGTTTGCATTGAATTGGCAACAGGCTCACGAGCTTATGCCGAAGTAAAAGCGGAATTTGACCGTTTGGGGCTGGACCGTTATCCGTCTTTGGTGCTTTCGGAATATATTTACGATATGCCAAAGCGAATGATGTCCTGTGATCTGATCATTTGCCGATCGGGTGCTATGACTCTTTCGGAGGTGGCAGCTGCAGGCAAGGCTTCTATTTTGATCCCTTCCCCCAATGTTACAAATGATCAGCAGACCAAAAACGCAAGGGTGCTTTCCGATAAGGGAGCGGCTGTACTTTTGGCGGAATCTGCAATAGGGGAAAACACGCTGATTGAATGTGTTGCGGATTTAATGGAAAATGAAAGAGCTCGCAAAGAAATGGAAGAAAAGGTCAAAGTGTTTGCCAAACGGGATGCAGGCGAATTGATTTGGGAAAAATTGACGTTGCTTACGTCAAAAAAGTAAGAACATTTCTTTTTGAAAAGCAGCGTATATGGGTACCGTCCCGCTCTTGCCACAGGGCGGTATAAAACTTCAATTGCACTATGAGAGCTGATGCTATGCGTCAGAATGGGGATTATTATGGGAAAAAAAGCAGAAGAAAGGGATCTGGTTGGTGTAATACCGAGTGATAGTTCGCTGGAACGGCAACGCCGAAAAGAAGCGCGCCGAAAAAAGTCGATCCGCATTTTTTTCATGGTTCTCTTTTCGGTGATGATTCTCATCATGATTTATGTTTTCGCCAAATTCTTTTTCCGCGTGCGTAGTATTGATGTGACCTGCGGTGAACGCTACAGCGAGGAAGAGATCCTACAGGCAAGCGGTGTATCCAAGGATGAGATCCTGTTTACTGTGGATGAAAAGGAAGTGGAGGATGCCATTCAAAAGAAACTGCCTTTCATTGTCTCGGTAAGTGTAAAAAGACAGTATCCCGGTACGATTGAGATCAAAGTCACTGAGACCAATGCCGATTTTTATGTGCATGTTTCGGATATGTGTGTTGTGCTTTCAAGGGAGCTTAAGGTACTGGATGTGGTAGAGAGCAGGGTGCAGATGGAGCTGCTGTATGGTAAACTGCTGCCTGTTACCACACCTCCCACGCGCAATGCCGTGGTAGGTGAGATGCTGGAATTTATTGATCATAAGGATTCCGGTTTTTTGACAGCACTGCTTGATACCATCGATGTTTGTCAAATGAGGGAACATATCAATTCCATTAGTGCCGAAACCCGATTCAATATCCGCCTTGACTATCAGGGAGAGTTTGAGATCAAATTGGGAAATACATCGGATTTTGAAACAAAACTGTTGTTTGCCAAACAGATTATATCCAAGTTTGCGCCCGGCACCACCGGCACTGTATCGGTAGAGGATCCCGAAAAGGGATTTGCGCTGGTGGACAAGCCTGACAATCTGTTGCCGTAATAAATATAAAATAATTATGAACAAATTGTAAACTTTTTAAAATACTCTTGAAAAAAATAGAATTTTATAATAACATAGGTATATATGCGCTATGTTATATTGAAATAGAATAAGGAAGTATATAGAGGAGGGCAAACATATGCCATTTGATATCCAGGATCAGTTTGATAGCACCCCGCTTGTAAAAATTAAGGTTGTAGGCGTGGGCGGCGGCGGTAACAATGCCGTAAACCGCATGATCGAAGCAGGTGTGGAAGGTGTTGAATTTATCGCAGTTAACACCGATAAGGCTGCACTGAACAAGTCCAATGCCGGTTATAAAGTTGCCATCGGTGAAAAACTCACCAAGGGTCACGGCGCAGGTGCAAATCCCGAAGTAGGTGCACGTGCCGCAGAAGAAAGCACAGAAGAACTGACCGCAGCTCTTAAGGGTGCGGATATGGTTTTCATCACCGCAGGTATGGGCGGCGGTACCGGTACAGGTGCGGCTCCCGTTGTTGCCAAGATTGCAAGAGAAATGGGAATTTTGACCGTTGCGGTGGTTACCAAGCCTTTTGATTTTGAAGGCAGAAGAAGAATGCTGCAGGCAGAAGCAGGTATTAAGAACCTGAGAGAGGTTGTTGACTCTCTGCTGGTTATCCCCAACGAACGTCTGAAGCAGATCTCTAACACACGTATTACATTCCTCAACGCATTTGTTGAGGCTGACAACGTGCTCAAGCACGGTGTTTCCAGCATTTCTGACCTGATCCGCGATATCGGTGTGGTTAACCTCGACTTTGCTGACGTTACCACCATCATGCAGGATGCTGGCTATGCTCACATGGGCGTCGGTGCCGCACAGGGCAAGGACAAGGCAGAACAGGCAGCCAAGCTGGCTATTTCCAGCCCTCTGCTCGAAACCTCTATCGAAGGTGCAAGAGGCATTCTGATCAACATCACTGCATCTCCCGACATTGCTCTGGAAGAGATCGACGTTGCTTCTCACCTCATTTCCGATGAAGCACATCCCGATGCAACCATTATCTGGGGTGCTATTATCGATCCCAATCTGGAAGACGAGATGAGAGTTACCGTGATTGCTACCGGTTTCAACGGTGCTATCGGTACTGAAGAAAAGCAGAGCGCAAAGCCTGCCTCCGCTCCTAAGTTTACTGTTGCTACCGGCGAAAGCTCCGTTTCTGTCAGCAAGAAGCCTGCTCCTGCAGCATCTTCCGATGATGACGATGAATACGGCGACATCTTCCGCATTCTCAACAGCAAGAAATAATAAGGAATAAAAAAACGGTCGGTATGATCCGACCGTTTTTTGGTTTTACTATGAGAAACGTATTGATCACAGGAGGCAGCCGCGGTATTGGGCGTGCTATGGTAGAGGCATTTGCAGGTGCGGGCTACCGCGTGTATTTTCTATACCGCCAAAACAGTGAAGCTGCGCTAAGTGTGGAAACGAGTACGGGGGCTGTGGGGATCAAAGCTGATGTACGGGATGCAAAGGCTGTAAAAGATGCTTTTGAGCGAATACAGTCTGAATGCGGCGGAGTGGATGTGCTTATCAACAATGCCGCTGTTTCTTCTTTTGCACTTTTACAGGATGTGAGTGAGGAGGAATGGCAAAGAGTGATGGATACCAACTGCGGAGGAGTTTACCGTTGCAGTAAACAAGTCATTCCCCAGATGCTCTCCCGCGACGGCGGCGTTATAATCAATATTTCCTCCATGTGGGGGCAGGTGGGTGCATCTATGGAGGTGCATTATTCCGCTTCTAAAGCGGCGATTATCGGCTTTACCAAAGCCCTTGCCAAGGAGCTCGGACCGTCAAACATTCGTTGTAACTGCATTGCTCCCGGAGTAATTGACACTGAAATGAATGCTATGCTGGATGAAGAAATTTTGCTTTCTCTTGCCGAAGAGACACCACTTGGCAGAATAGGACGTCCCCAAGAAATTGCCTCTCTTGCGCTCTATTTAGCCTCTGACGCTGCTTCGTTTATCACAGGGCAGATTATCGGGGCAAACGGCGGATTCGTTATTTAACACAAATATTCAAATGACCGTTGTAAGTCAATGCTTGCAACGGTTGTTAGTTTATATGGAAAAATATCAAATCCCCGAAGGTTATTCCTTCGGGGATTGATACAAACTAAATTATTTGAACTTGCGCTTTCTAGCTGCTTCAGACTTCTTCTTGCGCTTAACGCTGGGTTTGTCGTACTGTTCTCTCTTCTTAACTTCGGAAAGAACACCGGAACGCTGACACTGTCTCTTGAATCTGCGAAGTGCGCTGTCAAGTGTTTCGTTTTCTTTAACTCTGATTTCTGCCATCTAATATCCCTCCCTCCGATTACAGAGGTAATACTCTCTTTTAAACTCCTATATATTATACACGACAAGAACCGACTTGTCAAGGGAGTTGTCAAACTTTTTTAGGATTATTTTGCAACGATGTTAACCAGTTTACCGGGGACAACGATTTCCTTTACGATCTGTTTTCCTGCAATCTGTGCCGCAATTCGGGCATCTGCCTTGGCGGCGGAAAGCATTTCATCTTTGGTGGCATCCTTGGGCAGCATCAGCGTGCCGCGGAATTTACCGCAGACCTGCAGAGCGATCTCAATGGTGGCATCTACGGTCTTGTTTTCATCGTATTCGGGCCAAGCGGCTTCAGAACAAAGTCCCTTTTCGCCAACGCCTTCCCAGATCTCTTCGCACAGGTGAGGTGCGAAGGGGCAAAGAAGTTTCACAAAGATCTTCAATTCATCCACAGTCAATGTTCCTGCGGCATCAATGTCATTGATCAGACCCATCATGGCGGCAATGGCAGTATTGAACTTCATTTCTTCGATATCCGAAGAGACTTTCTTGATGGTCTTGTGGAAAGCAGTTTCCAGCTTAGGTGTTACGCCGTTACCGTTTGCTTTGTCTTTCAGATCGGCAACTCTTTCAAGGAATCTCTTACAGCCCTTCATGGAGCTTTCGTTCCAGGGAGCAGCGGCGCTGTAGTCACCCATGAAGAGAATGTAAGTTCGCAGGGTATCGGCACCGTATTCGTCTACCACTTCGTTGGGATCTACCACGTTGCCGCGGGATTTGGACATTTTAACACCGTCGGAACCCAGAATCAGGCCTTGTGCGGAACGCTTTGCGTAAGGTTCGGCTGTGGGAACAACACCGATGTCATACAGGAACTGATGCCAGAAACGGGAGTAGATCAAGTGTCTGGTTACGTGTTCCATACCGCCGTTATACCAGTCAACGGGCAGCCAGTACTTCAGTTTTTCCATGTTTGCCAGCTCGTCAGGATTCTTGGGATCGATGTAGCGCAGGAAATACCAAGAAGAGCCTGCCCATTGGGGCATGGTGTCGGTTTCGCGTTTTGCCGCGCCGCCGCACTTGGGACAACTGCAATTGACAAAGGAATCGATCTTGGCAAGGGGACTTTCACCGCCTTCACCGGGTTCAAAGTTTTCAACCTCGGGAAGTTTCAGAGGCAGTTCTTCATAAGGAACGCCTACCATACCGCAGACGGGGCAGTGTACGATCGGGATGGGTTCGCCCCAGTAACGCTGACGGTTGAAAGCCCAATCCTTCATCTTGTACTGAACGCCCTTTTCGCCAATACCCTTTTCAGCAAGGAATTCCAACATACGGGCAATGGAATCCTTCTTATTGGTAAAGCCGTTGAGGAAATCCGAATTGACCATTTCGCCGTCGCCGGTATATGCGGCTTCATTCATATCGCCGCCTTTGATGACTTCTATGATGTCAATGCCAAACTTGCGGGCAAAGGCATAGTCTCGTTCGTCGTGAGCAGGCACTGCCATAATGGCACCGGTACCGTAGCCCATCATAACGTAGTCGGAAATATAGATCGGAATTTTTTTACCGTTGACAGGGTTGATAGCAGACAGACCTTCGATGCAAACGCCTGTTTTATCCTTCACCAACTGTGTACGTTCAAATTCGGTTTTCTTGGCACATTCTGCTTTGTATGCATCTACAGCTTCGATATTGGTGATACGGTCGCGGTATTTTTCCAACAGAGGATGTTCGGGAGCGATAACCATGAAGGTAACACCGAACAGAGTATCGCAACGGGTGGTGTAAATACGCAGCTTCTCATCGGTATCGGCAATGGAGAAGTTGACAAAGGCACCGTAAGAACGTCCGATCCAGTTTTCCTGCTGCATACGGATGTTGGCGGGGTATTCTACTTTGTCCAGTCCTTCCAGCAGTTTATCGGCATATTCTGTGATACGCAGATACCAAACATCCTTAGATTTCTGTACTACCTCACTCTTACAAATGTCGCACTGACCGCCTTGAGAGTCTTCGTTGGAAAGAACAACTTTGCAAGAGGGGCAGTAATTCACAAGAGTCTTATCACGGAATACCAAACCGTTGTCGAACATCTTGCGGAAGATCCACTGGGTCCATTTGTAATAGTCCACATCGGTGGTGTCCACCACACGCTCCCAATCGAAGGAGAATCCCACACGTTTTAACTGTTCGGTGAAGTGGGTGATATTGGTGTCGGTAACCTTTCTGGGGTGAATACCGTGTTTAATGGCATAGTTTTCGGTGGGAAGACCAAAGGCGTCAAAGCCGATAGGGTAGAGCACATTATAGCCCTGCATACGGCGTTTTCTGCCCACTACTTCCAGTCCGGAGTATGCTTTGATATGACCTACGTGCATACCCGCACCGGAGGGGTAGGGGAATTCGATCAGTGCATAAAACTTAGGTTTGGTAAAATCGTCTTTGGCGTGGAAGATGCCTTCCTTGTCCCAACGATCCTGCCATTTTTTTTCAATGGTTCTAAAATCGTATTTCATTTTAATCTCCAATCTGACGTGAATGCGTCAGTATAAATAGTGTCATTGAATTTTTGTGCCTCCCTAAAAGGGGGTAAAAATGGGATGGGACCCAGTACATTTAAAGTGTTATTCAATTTAAAAAAATGAGATCATTTTTTCTAAATTAAGGGCGTGAATAAATAGGTTGCACTTATTTATAAGCATTCCTTCACGCCAATTCGCAGCGTGAATGGATAAGTGTTATTAACCGAGTGACAATCTTTCACGCTAATATCTCTTTTCAAAAATTATTTTTCAGTTACAAGGTCGCTGATGTCCACTTCGGTGGAGTCGCTCCAGAGTTTTTCCAGGTTATAGAACATTCTGGTTTCGCGGTTGAAGATATGGACAATGACTGAGCCGTAGTCCATAACGACCCAGGTTGCCTCGGCATAACCTTCGATACTGCGAGGATCAACGCCGCAAAGGCCCATTTTATATTCCAGTTCGCCTGCGTAGGATTTGATCTGGGTATTGGAGTTACCGTTACAAATGATGAAATAGTCACAAAGGATGGTCTGATCTTCCACGTGAAGCAGTTTAATGCCCTTTGCGTCCTTTTCATCCAGGATAGAGATCAGTTTTTTGGCAATGGTTAGGGGCTCTGCATTTGACAGATCCTCAATGTTTTTTATTTCTTCCATTTTTTCGGTTCCTTTCTTACATAATGTAATATTCTATCACAAAATTCTTGTCTTGACAAGAGTATTTTCCAAAAGTTTACGATAGGAATACAGTGTTTGGGGATGAATTTCACATCCTTTGTTCCGTAAATGCGAAAGAGTGCGTTCAAAATAGATCAGCATTGCTTCTTCTATGATCGCTTCTGCGTTTTCGGGGGTGATGGTATTGTGTACTCTTTTTCTTAGATCCGCGCAGTCGGGGTACAGTCTGCCTTCTTCAATGTAGTCGCTCAGGCAGAGAATACGATCCGAAAGAGACATATCTTCGCTTCCTGTGGTATGGCAGGCAATGGCGCGCGAAACAGCAGGGGAAAAATCAAATTCATTTTCCACGTATGCTGCGCCCGAATATTGGTGCAAAACGCTCGGATGTACTGCGGCATTGGGGGCAGGCGAAACACCATAGCTTTGCATGAGCGCGATCTGGTCCTGTACAGACATTTCATGGGTGATATCGTGCAGCAGTGCCGCACGGCGCAGGGAAAGCAGTTCTTCTTGGTTTAGTTTGCAGATCGATCCGAGATAAAAGCATTCCTTTTCTACTCCAAGGATATGGCAAAAGCGTGCAGCGCTGAGTTTGTTTTTTACAAAGCGGCGCAGTGCGGGCAGGTTATCGCCGCAACCGTACAGTTTATGCTTTTGTATATAGTCCAGTACTTCTTTTGACAGATAGTCAGATACCGACGCATCCATACTCAGATGTTCCCGCAGTTCGCTTGAGGAGATGGGAAAGGCAGGAGCCCGGGAAACTATAATTCTAGCACCGTAGTTTTTTTCATAGTATGCTTTTTTGGAAAGCAAGATATTCCTGTCGTCTTCTTTGCGGGAACAGCAAAAAATAGTTGCCAGCGAAAAAATGATATCGGGATTTTTCCATGTTTCCAGTGAAAGAAACATATCGCTTCCGCAAAGAAAATACAGTTCGGTATCCGGGGATGCAAAATGTTTTAGGGTCAGATAGGTATAACTGGCACCTGCTTGCAGGTATTCATAGTCCGAAACGCTGATATTGCGATCCTGCTCATTTTCTTTGGAAAAGAGAAGGCGGGTCATTTCCATCCGGTCATGATCCATAGCGCCCCCATCCAATGCTTTATGGGGGGGCTTGCCTGCCGGCATGACAAGGAGAGCGTCCAGTTTTGCTTCATCGTAGAAATGCCGTGCAGCATACAGATGCCCCAAATGCGGGGGAGAAAAACTGCCGCCGTAAATACCAAGGCGCCTCATTTCTTTTTCTTCTCGATGGTATAACGTGATTTGGCAGCGGGGGCAGGCTTGCCTGCGGGCCGCTTACTGCTTTTGGGTTCAGTTGTTTTGGTATCTCTTTTCTTTTCCTTTTCTTTTTCCAGTACGGTGAAATTCAAAAGGTCATAGGTTCTATTTTCGGGGGAAATGCGGAAGAGAACGAATTTTCTTCCGATTACTTGCACGACATCTGCACCGACAGCCTCAGCAATGCCGTCTGCGGCTTCTCTTGCGGTGTATTCACAGTTTTCAAGTACGTGAACTTTGATCAGTTCACGGGCATCCAGCGCCTTTTCCACAAGGATCAGCATGTTTTCGCTGACTCCCCCCTTGCCCACCTGCAAAATAGGTTCAAAGGCAGTGGCTTTACTGCGCAAAAAAGCGCGTTGCTTACTTGTTAACATCGGTGTGTTCCTCCAAGTGTTTTTTCAGTAAATTCGCAAAATTCTTCAAGTATTTTTTCAATTCCCCTGCAAAGGCATGCATGCTCTTTGCGCGGTGGCTGATGCTGTTTTTTTCTTCTGCGGTAAGTTCCGCAAAGGTTTTGTTAAGGGACTCGTAATAGAAAAGGGGATCGTAGCCGAAGCCACCCGTACCGCGGGGGGCGGTCAAGATGGTACCGGGGCATCTGCCCATGGCAGAAATACAGTCACCGTCCGGGGTGATGCAAACGATGACGGAATCGAAATGTGCCGTTCTTTTTTCGGCGGGCACGTTTTCCATCAAAGACAGTAGCTTATTATTGTTGTTTTTGTCGTTGCAGGGTTCTCCTGCAAAGCGTGCGGAATATACTCCCGGCGCACCGTCAAGACAGTCCACCGACAGTCCCGAATCGTCCGCAATGGAAAACCATGATTCATTTTTCAGGGCATTTGCTTTGATGTAAGCGTTATCAAAGAAAGTGGTGCCGTTTTCCTCAATGTCTTCGGTAAAGCCCGCTTCCTTCATGGAAATGACCGAAATTTCACAGTCAAGCTCGCTTTGCAAAATGGCTTTGATCTCCTCGATCTTGTGCTTGTTGCCCGAGGCGATGACGAATTTCAATTTCATTATTCCAAGCCTACTTTCTCACTCTTTTCAAAGAGAGCGTCCACAAATTCCTTGGCAGAGAAGGGCTGCAGATCGTCTACCTTTTCGCCAACACCGATAAATTTAACGGGAATGTTCAGTTCTTCCTTGATGGAGAACAGAATGCCGCCCTTTGCGGTTCCGTCCAGCTTGGTCATAACAAGACCGGTAATATCGGCGGCGTTTTTGAATTCTTTTGCCTGAATGACAGCATTCTGCCCAGTGGTGGCATCTACCACCAAGAGGTTTTCACGGCTGGCATCGGGCAGTTCCTTGGAAAGCACACGGTTGATTTTAGCAAGTTCATCCATAAGATTCTTTTTATTATGGAGACGTCCGGCGGTATCTACGATCAGAACATCGGCTCCCCGCTTTTTGGCAGCACCGGCTGCGTCATATACCACAGCGGCAGGGTCGGAGCCTTCTTGCTGGGCAATGATATCAACCCCTACGCGGTCAGCCCAGATTTTCAGTTGATCGATGGCACCTGCGCGGAAGGTATCAGCGGCAGCAAGCACCACTTTTTTGCCTTGACTTTTCAGTTGTGCAGCAATTTTGGCAATGGATGTGGTCTTACCCACGCCATTGACTCCGATGACCAGAATGACAGAGGGGGTAGTATTCAATTGGAGAGGAGTATCCTTTCCGATCATATCGCAAAGAATTTCTTTTAAAATTTCCAGTGCTTCTTCGCCGCCCTGAACCTTTCGTTCTTTCAGGGTATCGCGCAGGCGTTCAATGATGATCTCAGTGGAGGTATAACCGCAATCTGCCATAATGAGCAGTTCTTCCAGTTCTTCCAGCAGATCTTCGTCCACACGGCGCATATTTTTAAACAGACTGTGCACCTGTCCGAATACCGAGTTTTTGGTTTTGGTTAGTCCTTGTTTCAGTTTTTCAAAAAATCCCATATTATTTCAGTTCCATTCCTATTTTTTGTTCCGCCTCGTTGACATTCAGCGAAAGTACGCGGGAAATGCCTCTCTCCTGCATGGTGACTCCATACATGGTGTCGGCTTCTTCCATGGTGCCGCGGCGGTGGGTGATGATAATAAATTGAGTTTTATCGGAGAAGCGTTTGGCGTAGGTGGCAAAGCGCGATACGTTTACTTCATCCAGTGCCGCCTCAATTTCGTCTAGCAGACAGAAGGGTGCTGGGTTGACCCGCAAAATGGCAAAGAAGATGGCAATTGCCACAAAGACCTGTTCGCCGCCCGAGAGCAGGGAAAGGCTCTTGATGATCTTGCCGGGAGGGGCTACATTGATCTCAATGCCGCTTTCCAGTACATTGTCAGGCTCGGTGAGCTTTAGCTCCGCTGTTCCGCCGCCAAACAGTTCCGAAAAGACATGGTGGAAGTTTTCATTGATGGCGTTGAATACGGTAGTGAAGCGTTCACGCATTTCTTTTTCCAGTTTGAATATGATGTCCAGCAGATCCTGTTTGGATTTTGTTAAGTCAGCAGATTGCTTGGAAAGGAAATCGAACCGTGTTTTGACCTCGGTATATTCTTCTATGGCGTTAACATTGACCGACCCCAGTTCACGAATGCGGTTGCGCAGTTTATTTTGCAAAGAGGCAACGCTTTGGCGGTTTTCCTCGTTGACTGCGGGGTAGCCCAGCTCCTTTGCGGCGGAATAGGTCAATTCGTATTCGTCCCAAAGGCGGCTTGTGTATTTATCCTGCTCGGCAGTGACAGTGCTCAGTGCGCTTTCCAGCCTGGTATATTCCCGCAATACGATTTCGCGGTGTCGTGTTTTTTCCTTTTGTTCCAGACGCAGATCGGAAAGCTGTTTTTCAAGGGTCATACCTTCATCTGAAAGTGCTTTGATGCCGGCTTCCAATTTTTTGATCTCATGGCAGACTGTTTCCAGTGCATTCTTGCTTTCCTTGAGTTTATCTTCGGTTAACAGTTGCTTTTCGGCAGTTTGCTTTAATTTTTCATGGAAGGCTTCGATATCGGCAGCGGTGGCAGCCATCAGAGCCATCGTGCTCTCAATCTCGTTTTCTATAATTTCCAGATCTTTTTTACAGCCTGCGGCGCGCATGAGCAAGGCATTCTTTTCGTCAATGGCAAGATCAAGATTTTGCCCCAATTCTTTGCCCTTTGCAGTGATCTCACTGAGTTGCTGCTGTATGCAGGTGATCTTTTCTTCCAGTTCGTTTGCCGATGCCAAAAGAGCTTGACGTTTTTGACGGTAGGTGTCTCCCTGCTTGTCCAGTCCCTCCAAGGTTTGACGCTGTTGCAACAGGGCTTGGCTGTCGGAATCCAGTTTGGCTTGCAGAATCTTATTTTGGGTGTCTTCAGCATTGTACATGACCTGCAAAATATCCGCTTCCTGCGCGGCGTTTGCTTTCTGATTCTCATATAGACTTATTTCCTTTTGTAAGGAAACAAGAGATTCTTTTTGAGAGAGCGTTTGTTTATTTAGTGCCGCCAGTTGTTCTTCCAACCTGCGTATTTCGCCTGCTCTTGTGAGAATGCCGGTATCCCGTTTGGCAGAACCGCCGGTGAAGGAGCCTCCCGCGTTGATGATCTGTCCGTCCAGGGTTACGATACGGAATCGATATCCAAAGGCACGCGCGATCTCGCCCGCATTGTGGATGGTATCGCAGATCACGGTCCGACCCAACAGATTGGAAATAACCGGGTGAAATTTTCGGTCATACTGTAGCAGTGTGTCGGCAGTGCCGATATATCCTTGGTAAACTTTCAGCTGTTCGGGTGAGGCATCCAAATGGGAGGGGCGCATGGTGGTCAACGGATAGAAGGTAGCTCTGCCCGCATTTTGCTGTTTGAGCAGTGCCATGGCGGCTTTTGCCGCATGGTCGTTTTCTGTTATGATGTTTTGCAGATTGCCGCCCAGTGCAGTTTCAATGGCAAGACTGTATTTGGCGTCCACCGAAATCACTTTGGAAACAGGACCGTAAATACCCTGCAGTTTATCTTTAGCGGCGTTTTCCATGATAAAGCGAACACTGCCCGCATAGCCTTCAAAATGCTCTTCCATGCGTTTTAATAGCGTCACGCGTTCCTTGATGGTCTGTTGCGTAATGGTATTTTGATCGATGGCATGGGAAAGGGAGGTATATTTATCATCAAGCGCGGCAAGGGCTGTATCGTTTTGTTCAATGGCATGCTTTGCGCCATCCAGTTTCTCGCTGTACAGTTTCAGCGTGGTATCCGACTCCAGCTTTCGTTTGCCTGTCTCTTGAATCTGTGCCGAAATGTGCGCGATCTGCTCTTCGATCTCGTGACGGCGCTCGTCGGTTAAGTCCGTGGAGCTGTCCAGCGCGGACAGTTCCATGCGCCGATCGGCAAGGGCGGCGCGTGTTTCTTCCCACAAAAGGGTGGTCTGTTCCTTTTCTGCATCTTTGGCAGAGATACTTTCACGATATTGCGCCAGTATCTTTGCATTTTCGTCAAGGCAGACATCCAATTCATCTTGTGTCTTTTTTACAGTTACGCGTTTCTGGTCAAGCTCTGCCATTTTATCGCAGGCTTGTTTTCCTTGGGCAGTTTTATGCTCAATTTCTACTTCCAGGCGGGTCTTTTCAGAGCGCAGATAGCCTAAATCTCTCTGTCCCAACAGTTCTCCGCTTTCAAGGGCATGCTTATCTTCGGTCAGTTTAGACAGTTCACGTCGCAGAGTTTCTCCCTGCAGCCTGTTTTCTTGGCTCAGTGCGGAAAGACGTTCGCTTCGCTGGTCAAGGGCTGAAATGCTGTCATTTGCCATTTCCAATGTGTGTTCTGCGATAGAAAAGTCGTCTTGCAATTTTTGATTACGTTCTCTGACAGAGTCGATCTCGTACAGCCAAAGGGATACATCTGCCTCTTTTTTTGCAGTGGCAAGTTCTAAATACTTTTTTGCTTTTTCACTGTCTTTGCGTAGCGGCTCCACTCTGCCTTCCAGTTCGGAAAGTATATCCCGTACTCTGTCCAGATTTTCCGAGGCATCTTTTAGCTTTCGTTCTGCCTCATTCTTCTTATATCGGTATTTGGAAATACCCGCAGCTTCCTCAAAAATGCCGCGGCGGTCTTCGCTTTTTTTAGAGATGATTTCGGCAATTCTGCCTTGACCGATAATGGAATATCCCGATTTGCCGAGCCCTGTGTTCATAAACAGTTCGGTGATATCCTTTAAACGCACCGGTTTGCGGTTGATCATATATTCGCTGTCGCCCGAACGGTAGTACTTTCGGGTGACGGTGACCTCGTCGTAGTCCACGGGCAGTTGTTCTCCAACGGTGTTGTCAAAGGTCAAAGAGACCTCGGCGTAGCCCATGGGACGGCGCGCATCGGTGCCTGCAAAAATGACATCCTCCATTTTGGTTCCGCGGATGTTTTTACTGGACAGTTCGCCAAGCACCCAGCGAATGGCATCTGAAATGTTGGATTTACCGCTTCCGTTGGGTCCTACTACAATGGTCATACCGGTATCAATATTCAGTTTCGTGCGGTCCGGAAAGGACTTAAAGCCTTGTAATTCAAGTGATTTGAGACGCAAGTTTGCTATCCTCCTGTATGCAGACCTCAATTCCTGTTAGGTCTGCCGATTCTGTGAAACGGATCTTTTGGCAGGAAAACCGTTCCATCAGTCGGTGATAATTGCAGCGCTTTTGGCCGATCGCCTTGGAAAGCGCACCTATTGGTATTATAATGTGTATGTTTTTATGCAAACACGAAAATTTTTCCATTTGATTTGCCATGCGGCGGTAAAAAACCTCGGAGATTGCCAGTTCTCCAAATGCGGGGTGGAAGGGACCTTGTACGATTCCTCCTTCGCTGTGCAGTGTTTCGTTTTCGCAAAGCCCTGCGCGCAGGCAAGCAACGCCTCTTTGGTACGCCATTTCCAAAATATCGGCGGTGATTTCCACGGCCTGTTCCAAAGGAAGCGGCGAATAGTTTTGGCAGGTAAGCTCTTTTTCAAGCGGGGTGTCCCGCAGTACAACCGTGGGGTAAATCCGAATGGCATCCACTCCAAGATCAAACAGTCCCTTGGCGGTTGCCAGCTCATCCTTCCTTTCGGAAAAGGGAAGTCCCAGCATCATCTGCCCCACTAAAGTAAAGCTGCCTTGTTCTTTGATCAAACGGCATGCGCTGGCGGTTTGTGCGGCGGTATGACCTCTCTTGGAGGCGGTCAAAACTTTATCGGAAAGCGACTGTACACCAAGTTCAATGTCGGTGACACCGTAGCAGGCGAGAATGGAAAGAATCTCTTTTGAAATGTAGTCGGGACGGGTGGAAAGACGAATACCATAAACCTTTCCGTCATCCTTATACTGCTTGGCAATGGCAAGCAGTGCGGTCATTTCATCCCGCGGGATACCGGTAAAACTGCCTCCAAAGAAAGCGATTTCAGTCCGGCAGTCAGGAAGGATGGTGGAAAGGGCGTTTTCGATCTGTTGCTTGACCGAGTGGAGCGTGTAACCGCTGCTTGCCGAGATGGTTTTTTGATTGCAAAATACGCATTGGTTTGGACAACCGCTGTGGGGGATGAAAATGGGTATGTTTTTATGTTTTTTCATGGAGTTTTGGATTGCCGAACCAGTGAAGTGCGTCGGCGGCGGCGCTTTGTTCGGCTTGTTTTTTGGATCGGCCTTTACCGCGTCCGATCACATTGCTGTTGAGTCTGGCTTCCATTTCGTAGGTCTTGTCATGATCGGGACCGTACTGCGAAACCAAAATATATTCCAAATGGTCGCCCGGGGCTTGCTGTATGATTTGTTGCAGAATGGTTTTATAATCACGTGTTTCGCCCATGGAAAGAGCAGCTTCCACCTTATCGCGGATGAAAGGGAGCATAAATGCTTCTGCTGCTGTATAGCCGCCGTCCAAAAAGATGGCACCCACCAGGGCTTCAAAGGCGTTTTCCAGAGTGGATTTTTTGTCCCGCCCTTCGGCGGTATCCTCGCCGCGGCCAAGCAGCAGTACTTTTCCGATCTGCAAACTGCGGGCATAGTCGGCAAGCGCTGTATCCCGTACCACAAGGGCTCTCAGCCGGGAGAGCGATCCTTCTGCCTCCTTGGGAAATTTGGTATAGATGTGATTGCTGGTGATCAAAGAGACCACCGAGTCGCCCAAAAATTCCAGACGCTCGTTACAGGAAACGGGATGGTATCCTTTGTATTCGTGGGCATAGGAAGAATGGGTCATTGCTTCCTTTAAAAGTTCGGGATTATGGAAATGATACCCCATGCGGTCCTGTAAATGGGACAGGGCATCGTTTTCACGATAGTTCTGTTTCATGGATAGTCACCGTAGTTTCGTCGGTTTTGCCGAATAATTCGGCGGCAATGTTTTGGATCGCTGCAAGCGATCGACGGGCATACTCGGCATTGCGTGCGGCTTTGCCGCCCTTTACCTTTTTGTCAAGGGGGCGGATAATACCGAAATTGGCGTTCATGGGTTGGAATTTTCCTGTGGTGCCGCGGTTCACAAATGCCGCCATAGCACCAAGCTCGGTTTCCTCTGGGAAGAGAATTTGTTCTTTGCCCTTGGCCAAAAGGGCAGCGTTACAGCCTGCCACAAGCCCTGACCCTGCCGATTCCACATAGCCTTCCACACCTGTCATTTGTCCGGCGAAAAAGATGTTGGGGCTATTTTTCAGGCTGTAGTATGCCGAGAGCAGTTTGGGCGAATTGAGAAATGTATTGCGGTGCATCACACCGTAGCGCAGAAAATCGGCATTTTCCAATCCCGGGATCATGCGGAACACTCGCTGTTGCTCGGGAAAGGTCAGATGGGTTTGAAAGCCCACCAAATTGTACATACTGCCTTGCAGATTTTCCATTCGTAGCTGTACGATGGCAAACGCATCTTTGCCGGTATCGGGCAGGGGAAGCCCCACAGGTTTCATGGGACCGTAGCGCAGTACGTCATATCCGCGCGATGCCATGACTTCCACCGGCATACAGCCTTCAAAGACGGTCAGATCTTCTTCAAAAGAATGCAGTTCGGCGGTCTTTGCAGTGATGAGAGCTTGATAAAAGGCATCGTATTCCTCTTTGGTCAGGGGACAATTGAGATAGCAAGCCTCGCCTTTGCCGTATCGCGAGGCGGCGAATACCTTATCGCGGTTGATAGTGGCAGCATCCACGATGGGAGCGGCGGCATCGTAAAAGGATAGTCCTTCGTAGTCGGAGATGTTTTCACGAATCCACTGTGCCAAAGGGTCTGAGGTCAAAGGACCTGTTGCCACTACGGTGATCCCTTTATCGGGCAGAGAACACACTTCCTCTTCGATGACGGTCAAATTGGGATGGCTTTTTAATTTGTTTGTGATATATGCGGAAAAGGCATGGCGGTCTACAGCAAGGGCAGAACCGGCGGGCACACGGCAGGCGCGTGCCGCCTCCATGATCAAACTGCCCATTTCGGTCATTTCTGCTTTTAACAGCCCTACTGCATTTTCGATGGCATCGGAACGCAGGGAATTGGAACAGACAAGCTCGGCAAAGCCGTTTTTGTTGTGATGGGCGGGAGTGAGCTTGTGGGGCTTCATTTCATGTAAAGTGACGCGGCAACCCAATTTTAAGGCTTGGTACGCCGCTTCACAGCCCGCAAGTCCCGCACCGATAATATGGATCTCAGGCTTCATCGTCATGGATCTCCTGTTTGTACCCGCAGTTTTCTCTGTGGCAGATCAAAAGACTCTTGCCTTTTTTGCGGAATAGCATTTCGCCGCAGTCGGGACATTTCTTCTCGGTGGGCATATCCCATGAGGAGAAGGAGCAGTCGGGATAGCCGCTGCAACTGTAGAACACCATTTTGTTCTTGCCGTGTTTTGTTACGATAGGCTTTTGGCAGATGGGGCAATTGATACCGATCGATTGCAGAATCTGACGGGTGAAATCACATTTTGGATAGTTGGCACAGGCATGGAAAGTGCCGTATCTGCCTTGGCGTTGCACCATTTGCGCACCGCATTTTTCGCAGACTTCACCTTCCAGTGTAATGACAGGCTTACTTTCTTTCAAGCTTTTTCCGTCTTTTGCCAGGGGCTTGGTGTTCTTGCAATCGGGATAATTGGGGCAGGCGGCAAATTTTCCGAAACGTCCGCTCTTCACCACCATTTGCGCACCGCATTTTTCACATAGGATATCAGTCAGCTCAGGTTCGGTTTTGACAATGCGGCGCTCGGCAGTTGCCATGGCGCTGTTCAGATCTTTTTCAAAATCGGAATAGAAGTCGGCAAGGATCTGATACATATCGATATCTCCGTGCTCAATGTCGTCCAGCTTCTTTTCCATGTCGGCTGTGAAGCTGTAGTCTACGATATTCGAGAAGTTTTCCTTGATCAGTTCGGTGGTGACATTTCCCAGTGCAGTGGGGTGCAGGGACTTTCCTTCCTTTGTGACATAGCCGCGTTGGGTGATGGTGGTCAGAATGGTGGCATAGGTACTGGGACGGCCGATTCCTTTTTCCTCCAAGAATTTGATCAAAGAGGCTTCACTGTAACGGGCGGGAGGCTCGGTAAAGTGTTGTTCGGGCAGAATATCTTTTTTATTTAAAATCTGTCCCACATTTAGTTCGGGAAGAAGGGAGGCGGATTCATTTTCGTCGGCATTTTCATCAGTGATCTCAAATACCGACAGATAGCCTGCGAAACGCAGGGTACTGCCGCTGGATTTAAAGGTGTAGCCCCCGCATTCAATGTCAGCGGAAACGGTATCAAACTGTGCGGATGCCATTTGACTGGCAAGAAAACAGTTCCAAATGAGATTGTACAGTTTAAACTGATCCGAAGTCAGATGCTCCTTGATCTGCATGGGGGTATAGGTCAAATTGGCGGGGCGAATGGCTTCATGGGCATCCTGTGCGCCTGCCTTGGTTTTATAGATTCTTGGGGTTTTGGGGTAGTATTCGCCTCCGAAATGCTCAGTGATATACAGCTTTGCCGCTTCTGCCGCTTCTTCGGAAATGCGCAGGGAGTCGGTTCGCATATAGGTTATCAAACCGTTTGTTCCATGGGCACCAAGGGAAATACCTTCATAAAGCTCTTGGGCGATCTTCATAGTCTTGGAGGAGGAGAACCCCAGCTTTTTGTTGGCTTCCTGTTGCAGAGAAGAGGTTGTAAAAGGCGGCGCAGGGGTGCGCTGTTTGACGGATTTTTTGACAGAGTGTACCGTAAAAGGTTTTCCTTCGATATGGGAAAGTACTTTGTCGGTCTCTTCTTTGCTTTTTAGTTCTATCTTTTTATCAATACCGAAGAAACGGCTTTTGAAAGGCTTGCCGCCGTTGGCCGACAGCATAGCGGTGATGGTCCAGTATTCTTCGGAAACGAAATTTTGAATCTCCTTTTCGCGATCTACGATGGCACGGGTGGCAACGCTTTGTACACGCCCTGCGGAAAGTCCGCTTTTAACAGTTTTCCATAGGTAGGGGCTGAGTTTATAGCCAACAATGCGGTCCAGCAAACGTCTTGCTTGCTGAGAATTGACTAAATCCATGTCGATGGGACGGGGATTTTTGATTGCTTTTTTAACGGCTGTTTTAGTGATTTCGTTAAAGGTGATGCGCTTGGTCTTTTCCAGCGGAATGCCTAAAACATTTGCCAAATGCCAGGAAATTGCTTCGCCTTCGCGGTCAGGGTCTGTTGCCAGATAAACGGTGGTGGCGCTTTTGGCATCTTTGACCAGCTTTTTGATCAGATCGCCCTTTTTGCGAATGTTAATATAGTGTGGTTTAAATCCGTTTTCAATGTCAATGCCCAGTCTGCTGACAGGCAGATCGCGCACATGACCGTTGGAAGCGACTACTTTATAGTTGCTTCCCAAATAACCTTTTACGGTGCTTGCTTTTGTAGGGGATTCCATGATCACCAGATTTGCCATGATCGTATATATTCAGACCCGGTGGGGTCGTTCCTTTCCAAAAATTATATCATTGTATATCTTCCACCGGGCAGTGAGCGGATATACCCTTGAATTTCCAGTATGGTCAGCGCAACCATTGTTTCGCTTGCGCCAAGGGCGCATGCGGCAATGATTTCATCCTGATTCGGTTGTCCCATTTTCAGAATGGCGCGATAAATCTCTGCGTGGGTGCCTTGAAGGGAAGGGGGGATAGAAACTGCTTCGCTTTTAGGGGAAGCTTCTTCTTTTGGCATCTTTGCAGTGTTTTTTGCCTGTTTTAGACTATTTTCAGGCGTGGTCTTCCTGCCCAATGTCTTTGGCATATGGTTGCGGTAATGAGGACGGTAGGTTGTAATGGCCAAGGGATTGAGTTTTTTCGGATACAGTAACTCATATTCAGAAATGATGTCTGCGGCTTTGGTAATGGCAATGGCACCGTTTTGAATTAAAAGATTGGTACCGATGCTGTTTTGTTCACCTACCATACCCGGCAGGGCAAAAACATCTCTGCCTTGCTTACGCGCAATATCTGCGGTGATGAGTGAGCCGCTGCTTTCGCCGGCTTCCATGACGGCGCACCCCAGAGACAGACCGCTGATAATGCGGTTGCGCTGAGGAAAATTGGAGGGGTAGGGGCGAGTTCCGGGAGGATATTCGGAAACGACCAGACCTTTTTGCTCGATTTCCAGCATGAGATCGATATGTTCCTTGGGATACGTTATGTCAATACCGCATCCCAGAACAGCGATGGTAAAGCCGCCTGCATCTAAACATCCGCGATGCGCTACGCCGTCCACACCCGATGCCAAACCGCTGACAACAACAGCGCCTGCACGTGCAAGATCATAGGCGATCTCATAGGTCATGCGCTTTCCATAATCCGAAATACGCCGGGTACCCACTACACTAATGCAGGGAAGGGCATCAATGTCGGGCAGGTTCCCTTTGCAGTATAGCACAAGGGGCATTTGAGAAATACGGCGAAGACGTTCGGGATACTGTTTATCACAAGGGCACAGCAAAAAGATTTGACAATCGTTGCAGCGTGCAAGGATCTTTTGGGCACGCGTTAGGTCTTTGTCAAGCAGAGCTTTCTTTTGCGTACTGCGGGAATTGAGTGCTTCGATTTGGTTTAAATCTGCTTCTGTGGCATGATAAATTGCTTCGGGATCGTTGCCGAAATGAGAAAGCAGTGTTTCGGCAAGAGTACTGCCCGCTTGTAAGGCAAGGCTGAGCCATAGCCAGTATAAAGTGTTTTGAGAGCTTATTTTGGGCATGGTACCCTCCTTTTTATATTATTGCATATGTCGGAATTGCTCATACAGCAGTACTGATGCGGCAATGGATGCGTTGAGCGATTCGGTTCCCTCCATCATGGGTATGATCACAGAGCCATGGCAGGCGTGAATGATCTCATCGGATAATCCCTGTCCCTCGTTTCCGATGACAAAGCATACCCGATGGGGTTCTTTAACGGAAAACAAAGAAAAGGAATCTCTGTGTAGTGCGGTCGCTAAAACGGTCTGTCCCGAAGCCGCAAGAGCGCGTATGGTGCCGATAGGGTCATCTACTACTGTGATATACCGATCAAACAGCATTCCCATGGAGGCACGCACCGTTTTAGAATTGTAAATGTCGGCACAATCCTTTGAAAGGATCAACTCGCGGCAGCCAAAAGCGGCGGCAGAGCGAAGCACTGTGCCCAGGTTGCCCGGATCACGTAAAGAGCAAAGCATTAATCTTGCGGGCGGTAATTTACCCGATTTTTCGTCGGGTATATATATTGTAGCGAAATTGTGATATTTGTCAATAGTTTTTGCCAAACAAAAGATTCCCTCTGGGGCTTTTTCCTCGGTCAATTTATTGTAGACACTTTCCGGTACGATATACAGCGAGGTGTCTTTTCCCCAAAGGGCTTTTTGTACCGTTTCTTTGTGATCTTCGGTACAAAAAACAGATGTCAAAGGAACCGATTTTGCGATAGCTTCCATAAACAGTTTTTTGCCTTCAAAATAAAACATACCGTTTTCTTTGCGTGCTTTTTTATCTCGCAACGAGAGGGCAAACTGTATTTTGGGGTTGGCTCTGCTTGTGATTACTTCCATTTTTATGCTCGTTTCTTTCTTTTTTGTGCTTTGCTGCGATAAAATAAAGGACTCTATATAACCCAACAAGGGCTGTTGCAGATTCTGCAACAGCCCCGGTTTATGGTAAATTAGAGAGCAGCCTTAGCCTGTGCTACGATTGCTGCGAATGCTTCCTTGTCGGAAACAGCAAGTTCAGCCAGCATCTTGCGGTTCATAACGATACCGGCCTTCTTCAGACCGTACATCAGCTGAGAATAGTTGATGCCGTTTACCTTCGCCTGAGCGGAGATACGGGTGATCCAGAGAGAACGGAAATCTCTCTTCTTCATCTTTCTGCCTGCGAAAGCGTAGTTACCGCTCTTCATGACAGCTTGCTTAGCCATCTTAAAGTGCTTGCTCTTTGCGCCCCAGTAACCCTTTGCAGCCTTCAGAACTTTATTTCTTCTTTTACGGGTCATCATTGCCCCTTTTACTCTTGCCATTTTTCTATCCTCCTATGTTACGTTCGGTTCAAATCTTACTTCTGGATCAGTGTTCTGATTGCGGGAGACATGGATTCGCTCAGATAGCCTGCCTTACGAAGCTGTCTCTTACGTTTTGCGGATTTGATGCCGAGCTTGTGACGGCGGTAGGTGTGGGAAAGCTTAACCTTGCCGCTCTTGGTTGTAGTGAATCTCTTGGCGGAAGCCTTGTGAGTTTTGATTGCCATGGTGGAAACCCCTTTCGTTTTTACTTCATTTTTTGCTAGGCGCAAAGAACATGGTCAGATTACGGCCTTCCAGAACCGGCTTCTTGTCAATATCGCCGCATTCGGTGAGTGCTTCTGCAAAGCGCTCAAGCAGGGCAGCACCGATATCCTGGTGCGCCATCTGACGGCCCTTGAACTTAACCATTACCTTTACTTTATCGCCGTCCGCGAGGAAGCGGCGAGCCTGATTTACTTTGGTGTTGAAATCGTTGGAATCGATCTTGCAGGTCAACTGAATTTCTTTGGTGTTGATCTTCTGCTGTTTCTTCTTGTTTTCTTTTTCTTTTTTGTCCCGGTCGAAGCAGAACTTGCCGTAGTCCATGATGCGGCAGACAGCAGGTGTTGCCTGTGCTACCATCAGTACCAGATCCAGATCCTTGTCGTATGCCATATCCAGTGCCTGCGACAGGGGAATGATGCCGATCTGTTCGTTGTCGGAGCCGATGACACGTACATCTGTTTTTTCTGAGATACCGGCCTCGTGGACGATCTCTTCATTGATGTAGTGTTCTTTTGCATTTTTTTGCTTGATGATTGCCTATCCCTCCCGGTAGAAAAATAAAAAATGCGCCGAGAATAATTCTCCGCACATAAAATTCCCGCCATAAGCCGGGGAAAATCATATCAAACCGTACGTCACCGATTGTGCGCAGGTGAGAGCAGAGAACTCTTCTTCTTTTTCACGTGCATTAGCATAGCACATTTCAAAAGCGTTGTCAATAGGTTTTTTACAATTTTATTGACTTTTTTTCGTCCCTGTGGTACAATTTTTTTAATGTATGAAATGAGGTGGCATTATGTCGGAACAGATATGGAATTTATCGGATAATAAGATCGTATGGAAGGTAAAAAGCGGTCAAATACACTTGGATGATGTGGAAATGAGCGGACTGTACAGTGACTATATTGTTTCCTACGGTATACGGGAAGATGGCAGTCTGCATCTTGCAAGGTGGTGCTATTACCCTACGCTGCGCACCATTCCCAATAATACCCATGCTACCTATTTTGTTAAGATTACACAAAATGATATCCCCCAAATTGTGAAGAACGACTGTGTCGTTACCGAATATCCCATAGAATTTATCTTTGACGGTACACTGACGGTAATTTCGGATACAAAGCAGGGCTTTAGGGTGAAAAGATGCCTTTTCCCCGCGTCAAACAGCAGATGTTGCATTGAGCTGGTGACAGTTTCGGCAATAAACCTGTTGAGTTAACGCTGTCTCGGCAAGCAGGTTTTGTGCATGCCTACGGCAGGGGGACCAAGGGTGTATATATTGCAAGGATTAATCATACTGCCCCCGAAATGATATGCCTTTCTGCGGGGGAAGAGACAACCTATGCAATATTCTATTCTGCCGATATTGCGGGGCAAAAACATCTTTTGCCCGACGCCATGGAAGAACTTGCGGCAAGAAGAGAGCGCATTGCACAGCTTTGTGACACTTCCTTGGTGCTTGACTGCGAAAATAAAGAGCTGGATATCATGGCTCGATTTGCCAAACTGCGTGCGGGGGAAAGCATTTTTGAAACGCTTTCGGGAAAGTTTCACAGTCCCGGCGGCAGGGCGTATTATGCCGCCACCTGGTGCAATGACCAGATTGAATATGCGGGTCCCCATTTTGCCATGACAGGTGATCCCGTTGCCATAGAAGCTTCTCTCAATGCCTACCGCTCGTATATTCCTTTTATGTCGGATGCGTATACCAAATTGCCTTGCTCTATTATCGCGGAGGGGCTGGATATTTGGGAAGGGGCGGGGGATCGCGGGGATGCCGCCATGTATCTCTATGGCGCTTCGCTGTTCTGCTTGTATCTTGGCGATCGTACGGTTGCCAAAGAACTGTATCCCGCCATTCGCTGGTGCGCTGAATACTGTGAAAGAAAAAGATCCCCCGAAGGGGTGATTTGTTCGGACACCGATGAGCTGGAAGGACGTTTTCCCACCGACGGATATGCCAATTTGTCCACCTCTTCGCTTTGTTACGGCGGACTTGTCCATGCCGCCAAATTGGCAGACAGTCTTGACGATTTCGAAGGAGCTGCCCTTTACCGCAGCCGTGCAGAGGAATTGAAAAAGGCGATTGAAAATTATTTTGGGGCAACGCTGCAGGGATATGCTACTTACCGTTATTCGCGGGGGATCGATACACTGCGGGCATGGATCTGTCTGCCCCTTTGCATGGGTATTTCGGAAAGAGCCAAAGACACCGTGGATGCCATGCTGTCTCCCTATCTGTGGACGGAGCAGGGTATGCTGACCTGTGAAAAAAGCGCAGAGAATTCTTCCGATACCATTTGGGATCGCTCCACGCTATACGGCATGAAATGCGCATTTTTGGCGGGTGAGGGTGAAAAAATGACAGAACCCCTGCTTCGGTATTGCCGTAAACGCCTGCTTTGCGACCGCGTTCCCTATGCGGTGGAGGCATATCCCGAGGGGGGAAAACGGCATCTTTCGGGAGAAAGCGCACTGTTTGTCCGCGTGATCACCGAAGGGCTGTTCGGTATTATACCCGAAAGTCTTGACAGCTTTTCTTTTGTGCCGCATTTGCCGTCTGCCTTTCCCCATCTCTATCTGCATTCCCTTCGTATTTGCGGCGCCTGTTTTGATATCAAGGTTGAACGCGATGGTTGGCAGGTTTTTTGTGACGGAAAAATGATCGCTTCTGGTATGACCGATGGGACAAGAGTAACGATAAGGACAAATATAAAATGAATGAAAATATAAAATCCGTTTCCCGTCTTGCTATGCTGAAGGAGGATAGCGAGAATGCGGAGAAAGAATTTACTGAAATACTTCGTTTTTTAACACCTCCGATCGTTGCGGTGAAAGAAGAGCGCCCCCGGCGGGATGAAAGAGCATCTTTGCGTGCGGATATTCCCAAAGAGGGGCTGAAAAAGGAAGATTTGCTTGCCGTAGCGCCTAAAGTTGTCAATGGGCATATTGCCGTACCAAAGGCACTGGAGGAGAAATGATGCAGGGCATGACATTATCCGAACTGGCAAGGGCACTGCGAGAGGGGGAAATATCCTCATTTGAGCTGACAAAGCAGTGTTTGCACCGTATTCATGAAGAAGATACACAAATCGGTGCTTTTCTTTCGGTATTTGAAGAAGATGCGCTTTGTGCGGCAAGGGAATTTGACACACTGCCCGACAGGCAAAAATGGTGTTCTCCGTTGGCGGGTATTCCGACAGCGGTTAAGGACAATTTGATGACTGCCGGCAAGCGCAGCACCTGCGGCAGCAGAATACTTGCGGATTTTGTACCGCCCTATGATGCCACGGTGGTTTCGGCACTGAAAAAGGCGGGCGCGGTGATTATCGGCAAGACCAACATGGATGAATTCGGTATGGGCTCCACCACAGAGCATTCCGCTTTTTACATAACTCGCAATCCCTTGGATTCCATGCGTGTGCCGGGCGGCTCTTCGGGCGGCTCAGCAGCTGCGGTGGCAGCGGGGATGGTCCCCTTTGCCCTTGGCAGTGACACGGGAGGCTCGGTGAGACTGCCTGCATCCTACTGCGGTCTTGTGGGATTGCGCCCGACATATGGCACGGTTTCCCGATTCGGGCTTACTGCTTTTTGTTCTTCTATGGACACGGTGGGACCCATTACAAAAACAGCGGCGGATAACGCTCTTGTATATGCCGCCATTGCGGGGCGTGACCCAAAGGATGCCACCGGTTGTGCGTTTGATTTTCATATTCCCAAAAGGGAAGAACCCCTGCGCGTGGGCGTAATTGCTCAGTTGATGGGGGAGGCGATCTCAGATGAGGTCAGAAATGCCATTGAGGAGGCTATAGATGTATTCAAGGCAACAGGGGCTATGGTCAAGAGGGTTTCTTTGCCGTCACTATGCGATGCGCTGTATGCCTATTTTATCATTTCCTCAGCGGAAGCATCCTCCAATCTTGCCCGTTTTGATGGGGTGCGTTACGGTTACCGAGCAGAGGATTGCGGTGATCTTGAAAATCTTTACCGCCAAAGCCGAGACGAGGGCTTGGGAGAGGAAGTCAAGCGTCGAATACGGCTGGGTACCTATGCCTTGACAAGAGAAAACAAAGAGGCATATTATTACCGCGCTCTCTCGGTCAAGGATACGCTGGTTTCGCAATTTGCTTTGGCTTTTGCCGACTGCGATATTCTGCTTTGTCCCACCGCACCCGATATTGCACCAAAATTCGGGCAGATGCAAACGCCTACGCAAATGTACTGTCAGGATCTTTGCACCGTGCCCATGAGTCTTGCCGCTTTACCTGCCCTGTCCATCCCATGCGGCAAAAGCAGAGAAGGGCTTCCCATCGGAATGCAGATCGTGGGAAGACCTTTCTCGGAAGGACTACTGTATTATGCGGGCATGCTTTATGAAAAGGAGGCGGGCAAGTGACACTTTACAAAGGCTATGAAGCAGTGATCGGGCTGGAGATACACGTGGAACTCAAAACCAAAACAAAAATGTTTTGTGCTTGTAAAAACGGTTTTGGTGCCATGCCGAATACCCTTTGCTGTCCCGTTTGCATGGGAATGCCGGGGGCACTGCCTACCATGAATGCGCAGGCGGTGGAATATGCCGTCATGGCGGGCATTGCCGCAAATTGCAAGGTGAATACCGTTTCCGCAATGGCGCGCAAAAACTACTTTTATCCCGATCTGCCAAAGGGATATCAGATCACGCAGGGGGCGTATCCCATATGCGAAAAGGGGGCTTTGACAGTGGACGGGGCGCGTATCGGTATTACCCGTATCCATATGGAGGAGGACGCGGGCAAGCTGATCCACAGCAAAAACGAAACCCTGATCGATTTCAACCGATGCGGTGTACCGCTTATTGAGATCGTTACCGAGCCCGATCTGCGTTCGTCGGAACAGGCGAAGGCATTTTTAAAGAAGTTGCGTACTGTCCTTTTATATACCGGCATTTCGGACTGCAAAATGAACGAAGGGGCGCTGAGATGTGATGTGAATCTCTCGGTCAGGAAGCCGGGGCAGGCACCGGGGGTACGCACCGAAATAAAAAATATCAACAGCTTTTCTTTTGTGGCAAAAGCCATTGAATACGAATACCACCGACAAGCGGATCTTTTGGAAGCGGACGGCACGGTGGTACAGGAAACCAGGCGCTTTGATGAAAGCACGGGAAAGACCTATTCCATGCGCAGTAAGGAAAACGCCGCCGATTACCGCTATTTTCCCGAGCCGGATCTGCCGCCGGTTTACGTAAGCGAAGAGCAGATCGAAAATGTCAGAATGAGCCTTCCCGCAATGCCGGATGAAAGAATTCGGTTATATCAAGAGCGTTACGGCATTGCTCCAACGGACGGCGAGCGGCTGAGCGTTCTACGGGAAAATGCTGATCTGTTTGAAGCGGCGGCAAAGCTGACCCGTTATCCGCAAATTTTGGCAAAACAGATGTTGACCTTTTCGGCAGATACCGAAATCGCGCTTTTACCCATGCAGCTGTCGGTCATTGCCGATATGACAGGGGATGGCAGGATCAACAGCAGTACTGCAAAGACCCTGCTTTCATTTTGCCAAAATACAGATATCCACCCCGAAGATTATGCGACAGAGCATGATCTGTTCCAAATTTGCGATAAAGATATCCTTTGGCATATGCTATGTGCGGCGGCGCAAGCCGATCCCAAATCGGCAAACGATTTTAAAAACGGAAAGACAGCGGCGGGCAAAGCCATCGTGGGTAAAGTCATGGCAGAGAGCCACGGCAGAGCCGATGCCAAAATTTTGCAAGTGCTTTTGCAGGAGCTAAAAAAATAATTTTAAAAATTTTTTCATTGCACCCAACCTTTTCTCTTCTCTTTTTGTCTATAAGATGAGCGCGCAGGAAAACGAAAATTTTCGTAATTAAGAAAGTAGCCGATTGTAACTTGAAAATACAATAGAATTCGTTTTTTCGGTGGCTTTGCCGACGAAAAAACTCAACTGTGACGAGCGATGCGAGTCCACGCGCTGAAGGGAGATGTCAAAATCTTTGATTTTGACAATCGGAGATAAGCGCGTGAAATCCCCGCCGTGCGGAATTCAATTGTAAAACAGCGTTTTACAATTGGCTAAAAGGAGGATACCGATATGGTGAAGAACGATCGGGATGACAAAACTCTGGTCATGCTGACCTTGGCAGGCGATCAGAATGCCTATGAAGCATTGGTGCGACGTTGGGAAAAAGCGGCGGTGGCTTCGGCAAGATCGATTATCAAAAGTCAGTACATGGCAGAGGATGCGGCACAGGACGCCTTTATCACAGCGTGGATGAAGCTAAACTGTCTGAATGAACCCGAAAAATACGGTGTATGGGTGTGCCGTATTGCCAAGAACTGCGCCAAAAACATGATCGTGCGATTCCGCGATTTTCTGGATCTGGATGTGGTTGCAAACTACGATTTATCCGATGACCGCTATGATCCCGAAACACTGTATTTGGCATCCGAAGAGAGAAAAGAACTGCATACGAGTATCAGCCAATTGTCCGAAAAGGTGCAGATGGTTATTAAACTACACTATTTTGAAGGTCTTTCCATTGCCGACATTGCAGACAGAATGCGCGTTTCGGTGGGAACGGTCAAATGGCAGCTACACGAAGGCAGAAAGAAACTGAGAAAGGATCTTTGTGCAATGAACGAAAATATGAACGATACTTTGGTTCGTCGTGTCATGAAAAAGGTGGAGGAGCTGAAAGCATGGCAGCGCATGAACAGTAAAAACGGATTCGAAGAGGTCTACCGCGACGTATTAAAGGATGTGGAAGAGCTTTCCGAATCGAAAACAAAATATTCTGCCCTTGCCGATGTGCTTTTATGCGGTTGGTGGTGGCTGGCGGGTGAAAAGAACGATGCTCTCTTTGCCCGCATCAAGGAAGCGGCAGAGCTTGGCGCAAACGAGGAGGTCATGATCTTTGTTTGCAACCAAGAGGACAGCAAATGGTACGGCAGTGCCGGCAGAGAATTTATGAAGGATAAGCAGATCCCTTATCTGCAAAGACTGGGTATGCGCCGTGCGGAGGGCGTGGAGTGGCTGAATTTGGCAAATGCATATTTGACAGATGACGATCATGCCGATATTGAAAAGGGAAAAGAGGCACTGGAAAAGGCACTTTCTTTACTGGATCCTTCCGATTGCCACTATGCATTTGCCAAGTCGATTGCAATACGTGAGGATTGGTATGGTGAATACGGTAAGGATGTGGCACGCAAAAAGATTCGTGTATTTGCCCACATGAACCTGCTCAAGGCATCGGATAACGGCTACCTCTTGATGAAAGATTTTTGCTACGGCAAGGGACGGCTTTGCGGCATGGATTTTGACGGAGAATGTATTTTGCAAAACGCCGCATTGCATGATGGTGAGTTCACTATCGAATCTCTGTTGCCGGGAGAGATTCATATGGCATCGGATGGAACGGTTTTGCGTTTTGTTTCCAAATCCGAAAAAGTCGAAACGCCTTGCGGTGTATTTGAAAACTGTCAGGTGTGGGAAACCGAACGTGATATGGATATCTATCGCAGCTACTATAAGGATGGTGTCGGTATTGTAAAGCAAGTGCATGAAAGCGATGTCTTTACAGAGTGCCGCGTGCTCATTGACTATTATATCCAAGGCGGAAAGGGACTTTTGCCCATGGCAAAGGGTAACTATTGGCAGTATGGCATCGGCAATAAGGAGGATGTCTTGCTTCACAAGTGCATCTTTACCTGTTATCATGCTGACAAAGACGGAGCAACGCTTGGGGCGGTTGATCTGTTCTTGCGTTATCGCAATGACGAAACCTCCTGGCTGGATACCATCAACGCCATTCGCAGCGATTACTTCGACGGTGAAAAAGTACAGGACATGACAGCCAACATGGAACGTGCCATGGCGCTTGCCAAAACCTCTGCCGAAAAAGCACACACCAAAGCCGCGTGTTCGGTTTGTCGCCGTATCATGGACACAGATCCCACATTCAATCCGAATTATACGGCAAAGGGGCTTTGGAATTTCTTTGAGCGCTATGTGCTTTCCGAAACCGACGGTGAATACCGTATACGCGGCGATTGGCGATACAGCTTTGAACTGAAGTCCTGGGCGGGCGATGCTATGTGTCCCATGCTGTCAAACGACATTTACGATATTTTGCAGGATGGCGCGGGTTGCATTTTCTCCGAGAAATGGCAGGATGGATATCGGGTGACAAGAAAATACCTGAAGTATGATGATCCTCTGGAGACAGAGCTTTCTGTTTCGAACGGCGGTATTGTGGAAACGGCGGCGGGGAAATTCGAAAACTGCCTGCATGTCAGTGTGAATATCAAAGGACTGGAGCATAGCTCCGGAAGAGAATACCGCGGTGGCAGAAGAGAATACGATTTTGCGCCCGGGATCGGTATTGTGCGTGTGGTTGGTGTTTACAGCGGTAAGGGAACCTGCAGTTCGGTATATGAGCTTGCCGAATACGAAGGAACGGGGCAGGGCTATATGCCCTTTGCGGACGGCATGATGCGCCGCTATACTGCTCTCGGACTGACCGACGGTATGGAAGCGGGCGTGACCTACACCTATGCGAAGAATGAAAAGGGCGGCATTGTAATCTTCGGTGATAAGCTCGGTATTCAGCAAAAGCCGCAGATCATTTCTTCCTACAATTCCATTATCGGAGAAATCAAGGAAGAAGAGCATTGGGAAAGAGGCCCCGAAGGTCACGAGGATTGTCGCCGGCAGCGCTACGTTAACAACTTCAATATATTATTGCATTTCCTTGGCAGATTTGATCCCTACCGCGCTCCCGAAAGTGTGCAGTGGAGAAAATTCCGTATGGGATTGATTGAGTATTTAGCACAGGGCGGTGAAATCCCTCCCGCCTGGCTTGGTGTCTATGCGGAGTATCACCTCGGCTGTGCCGCCGCCATTTTCGGCTGCCGTAAGGAAGAAATGTGGGAAGAAGGCTACGAGATGCTTGAAAAAGCGCTTGTCCTCTTTGCCAAATGGAACGAGATTCCAGACGGTACAGCCCTTGAGATCGGTAACAAAGCAGTGTTTGGCGGTATTAAGGTTATTAAGGGCAGAAGTGAGATCGTATTCCCCGACGGCACAATTGAACCTATGTATGGCGATGCCAACGTCGAATTTGAAGGCAATGCCGACAGTATGTATAAAGCGCTGACTTCTCCTTACTGGCTGTGGTTTGACAGTGTGCGTGAGGAAGCGCGCTACAAGGAATATGTAAAGCGTGCCCTTGCATTGATGGAAAAAAAGTAATATGAAACAAAAAAACGATAGGAGCGATCCTATCGTTTTTTTGTTTTCAGCATTTCAAATACTTTTGTCGGCTTTGGCGGATTGCCCTTATAAAATGCCGTCAGGCGGTATACTTTGCCTGCAAGCATGGCAACAAGCACCGCTGTTGCGGCAATGATGCCAAAGGAAAGAAGGCATTGCACCGGTGACACAGAGCCCGTCATGGCTTTGCCTGGAAGCACCAGAAGGGCAGTGAAGGGGAAATAGCACATCCAATCCGCACCCGAAGCGGCGGCAGAGATATCGTACATGTCTCCCTGATATATGCAAATCAAAAAGCTGAATACAAGGGTCAAGGTGAAAATATAGTTGGTTTGCGCCAGATCCTCCTGCTTGGATGCCATGGCGCCTCCCACGGCTGCAAGGGAACAGTACAGGAAAAATCCCGCTATGATCACAAGCATAGCAACAAGGAGTCCCGGCAGGCTGATGATCTTTGAAAATTCGGCAAGAGAAGAAAGGAGCTTTATCAAAAACATATCACTTTCGGGATATATGGCAAGCACCAATGCTTTGCCGAGGAAGAATCCGCCAAACAGTCCCGCAAGCCAGCAAAAGACTTGGAGAATGCCTGCAAGGGCGGTGGCGCATACCTTACCCAGCATCATGGTTTCGGGACGTACCGAAAGAAGGAAGGTATCCATGAGCTTGGAGGACTTTTCCATAATGGCGCTGTTTGCCGTACTTTGACCGTACAGCAGTACCATAAAATACAGGATGAACAGCGTCAGCACGGGGGCGATCATGGAAGTGATTTGCCGAATGATTTCCAGTTGCTCTTCTTCGCTCTCCTCCTTGTCGGGGTTAATGATCTCGGCGGGGACGGATAGGGAAAGGAGCTGTTCGGAGGAAAGTCCTGCCTTTTGGGCAAGGATCAAAGAGAACATTCCTTCGATCTGCGCACCAAGCAGTTCTGCTTCTTTTATGGACGCTTTACTGCCTTCGGGACGCAGTAAGACCAGTTCATCTTCCGTGACGCACAACACCATGGCATACGGTTCTTTTGCGGCACTTGCAAGGGCACTTTCTTCATTTTTCGCTATTTGATAGGCGATCTTCCCATCGGGAGAAAGCACGCTGTAATCGGCATTTCCATCGGTATTGTCCACCACAAAAACGGTTTTGGTCTTGATGATGGGTGTTTCATCATCGCTGACCGCTTCGGCAATCAGCATAGAGCCTGCGGGAATAACAAGAAACAACAGGGAAAGCAGCAGTGTTGCCGCAATATATCCCTTTTTGCGCACCTTTTGAGAGAAGGTAAAGAAAAATACGTGTTTGAAGTTTTTCATTTTATCTTTCCCTCCTTGGCAATTTGAAAGAGCTGTTTCCATTTGACGCGGTTGCCGCGGTAAATGAGCAGGCTATGATACACCTTGGCGCAGAAGCGGATAAGCAAAAAGGCAATGGCGAACTGTATTAATAGGGAAACAAAGAATACCCACAGGGGAATATTGCCCACGGCATACTGTACAGGGGCGCAGAATGCCGAAATAACAGGGCATAGGGCAGTAAAATAGGCAACTGCCGTCGAGGGAATGTTGGCAACCACGCTGGATACAAGATAGCCGAACATCACGGTCAAAACAACAAGCGTGTTGGCAGAGTCTGCCTGTTCCATAGCTGAACAGCAAGATCCTGCAATGCCCGCAAGCACAGCGTAGGTCAGATAGGCAGTAAATATGCCGAAGAGGGTAAGAAGGACGGTTTCAACGCCGAGATTCAGTTTACCGAAATCAATGCCCAAAGATGAGAGCATTTGACCGAATCCTGCAGTACCGAGGTACTTTACCGAAAGAAAATTGGAAACAAGAATTGCTGTTATCATGGAAACAATGGTGACAAACACTGTCAGCATCATACATAAAATCTTTCCCGCAAGCAGTGCAAGCGGTTTTACACTGACCATGAGAAGTTCCACCAGTTTGGAGGATTTTTCTTCAATGACCGAGCGGATAATATAGGAAGAGGCAATGAGAGTCAGCATCATTACAAGAATAGAATATACGTATTGCAGAATAAACTGTGCGCCAAGCCCTTCTTCATTTGTGCCCGAGAGATAATTCTCGGCATCCTTGACGGAAAGAGCAGGCATATTTTCCATAATAGAAAGGGATTCTTCGGAAATACCCATCATTTCACATTTGGCATCGGTGATCAGCTTTTGACATAGAAAGGTCAGCGTGGAAAGCGCATTTTCTCCAAGATTGGTATTTTGCGCAAATGTAATCTTGCTTGTGATCATACCGTCTTTTTCGGCGAAATATAAAATTGCATCCTGTGCCCCCAAAACAATATCTTCGGTGGCTTTCAGATCAGTTCCTGCCAAATCGGCGGCTGAAAGATCTTCTTTATCGCATCGGATGGGCAGATCGGTCTGGTTTACAATATACAAATTTGCAGGGATATCGACGGCAAAAGCTTCTTCGCCTTCCGAAAGAAAAGAGGTGAGCGGAACGGTTAGCAAGCATATCAGAACCAAAGCTATAAAAGAGGTGATATTGGCTTTACTTTTTACATATTGGGATAGCGTAAAGCGAAATACCTTTGCTGTGCCGCTAAAATCAGTTTTCGAGAGTTTCATGGTCGGTTCCCACCTTTTCCACAAAGATCTCATGCAGGGAAGGTTCTCTCAAATCAAAGGAAATGACGGGAATGCCGTCTTTCACAAGAGAGGAAAGCAAAGCATTTGCTTGTGCTTCGCCTGTGACTTTCAGCGCATAATCGTTTTCCACGTCCGACAAAAGGATAATACCTGCTTTTTTGATATGGGCTCTTGCGTCCCCTTCGGTTTTAAGCCGCAGATTCACTCTGCCGTAGCTCTTTTTGATCTCGTTCAAATTGCCTTGCAGTACAGTTTTGGAACGGTCAAGGATGGTAATATCAGTACAGAATTCTTCCACCGTTGCCATTTGATGACTGCTCATAATGAGGTATTTTCCCATGTCGATCTGTTCACGGATGACCGATTTGAATAGGTCAGTGTTTACAGGGTCAAGCCCGGAGAGAGGTTCGTCCAAAATGATCAGCTCGGGGTCGGATAAAAGAGAGATCATAAACTGGATCTTTTGCTGATTTCCTTTGGAGAGCTGATCCGCAGTTTTTGCCTTTGTTTTTCTGCCGTTTGGTAAAACGGGAGGATACAAATATTCGGTTACCTCCAAGCGTTTTGCCCAATAGTCGATGCGCTTTTTAGCAACACTGCGTTCCACACCTCTAAGGGAGGTGAAATATAACAGCTGATCCATGAGGGTGTATTTGGGATAAAGTCCCCTCTCTTCGGCAAGATATCCCACATTGCAGGTGGTGCTGTCAAGCTTTCCGCCATTCCATGTGACCTTTCCGCCGTCCGACGACAGCATACCCAGGATCATGCGGATGGCTGTGGTTTTGCCCGCACCATTGGTTCCCAACAGTGCATATACCCCCGGCTCTTCCATGGAAAAGGACAAGCGGTCCAGTACAGTTTTTTCACCGTATTTTTTGGTCAGTTCGGATACTATAAGGCTCATTTGTTATCTCCTGCGGTCTTTTGATACAATTTTTGGGCAAGGGTGCTTGCTTTCAATGCCACATCTTTCAAGGCACCTTCCTTGAATGGGGAGCACAGATTCGCTTCTTCTACAAGAGTACCGAATGCGCGGGTACCGCCCTTTTTGGAAAAGGCAAGATAGTTAGCGAAAGCTTCATCAAAGTTATCTTGGCTTGCCAACAGGAAGAAGAGAGAAACGGTCTGGGCAAGGCAGTAGTCGATATAATAGAAGGGAGATTCGAAAATGTGCATCTGATACTGCCAGCGAGTCCCTTCCTTCAGATAGGGAATATCTGCGTAGTCAAGGTAGGGGCGGTATTTCTTTTCAAGGGATAGATATACTTCGTTGCGCTCTTTGGGAGTCAAATCGGGATTGTCATATACGATGTGTTGGAATTCATCTACGATAACTCCGTAGGGAATAAAGGAAAGGGCATCCAGAAGATGTTTGCGGCGGTAGAGATCGGCGTCTTCTTTAAAGAACAGCTCGGTATATTTCCAGCAGAAAAATTCCATGCTCATGGAATGACACTCCGCTGTTTCCATGCCAACCCCCAGCTCGCGCTCCCCACTGTCATACATGAATTGTTGTGCCAGCGCGTGGCCGAATTCATGAGTTATTACATCCACGTCGCCGCAACTGCCGTTAAAGTTGGCAAGAATGAAGGGTTGTTTATATTTGGCAAAGCCTGTGCAGTAGCCGCCTCCCCATTTATTGGGGCGTGATTCCACGTCAAATGCCTCAGCTTCCAGCATGGCATCCATAAAGTCGCCTGTTTCCTTTGACATTTCGCGGTACATTTTCTTGGCTGCCGCAAAGATCTCTTCGGTATTCAGCTTGGGCTTTGGCACACGGCCAAGAGTATATACCGAATTGTCGTAGAAGGTTACAGCATCAATGCCCAGATCCGCGGCGATCTGCTTTTTGATCTCGGATACCACGGGAACCAAGTCATTTTCAACGCTTAGACGGAAGGTGGCAACGTCCTTAGCATTATAGTCCAAGCGTCCCATACGGCAATAGCCAAGCTCGGTAAAGGAGGAAAATCCCAGTTTTTTTGCAATTTCAGTGCGGATCTTCACAAGACGGTCATAGAAGCTGTCCAGTTCTTCACTGTGTTTTTGCAATCCTTCGCCGATGGCAAAAGCGGTCTTGCGGCGCACCTCTCTGTCCTTATTTTCCAGATTGCCGCGTATGGCGGAAAGGGGTAGCTGTTGTCCGTCATAGTCAAAAAGAAGACTTGACATGAAGCGGGAGTATTCGGTGACAATGGCGTTTTCCTGTTGACATTCGGCAATAACCTCGCTTGAAAAGGTCTTTTTGGCAATTTCAGCGTGGCGGAAAATGCGGGGATTGATGTGCTTTTCCAGTTCACTGCGCAGGGGAGAGGTCAAAAGCAGATCGGCATAGCCCACCGACAGTTCCTCAAACAGCGGAGAGACTTCGTCGTAGTATTCCACCTCAGCGCAGTAAAAGGGATCAGCGGTGTTTAGAGTAAAGCGGCAGTTGGCAAGGGATGCCGCAGTTTCATATTCTGTGAAGGCATCCAGCAGTGCTTCTCTGGCGTCCAGTGCCTCTTCTACGGTTTTAGCACCTTTGAATGCTGCAACAAAGGCTTCATATGCCGCTTTGCCTTCTTCGATGGTATATCGGGTGTAGGGAATATCGTAAACTTTCATATCTGTACCTTCCTTATTTGTAAATCATTCCTGTATAGAGTATGCCATATTTTTTGCTGTTTGTCAATAAAATTGTATTCTCTTTCGGGAATATACAAAAGACCGCAGGATACAATAAATAAAGGAAGGGAGAGGATGATTGTTATGTCGGATGTATTTGATTATCTTGCCTGGAGAGGAGATCTGACTTTTTCCGTGGCAGAACAAAATGAAGCAGATGCACTGATCTTTTGCATGCTGTCCTTTATGGATTTTGCCGATATTGTTTCCGAATCGATCGGAGAGAGGGAAGTGACAATAAAGCAAGCGGTTACGCGTTATTTTGAGAAATACCCGAATGGAAATTTTGTTCCCTCCAGACTGATTCCGCAAAATATGCGCCGCTTTTCAGCATTGCTGGCAAACAGCCGCCGTTTTGGGGAAGTTTCTCTTTCGGGGTATTGCACCAAAATTTTAAAGGGAAATGAACCCGATTCCCAAATGCAGTTTGCCGCTCTTTCGGCGCGCACCGAAAGGGGTCTTATGGTAATCTATCGGGGAACCGACGATACCCTTGTGGGATGGAAGGAAAATTTCAATTCCGATTTGGTTTATCCCATCCCCGCTCAGCGGCTGGCTGCCGATTATCTGGAAAGGGCAGCACGAACGGGACTGCCTCTTACCGTTATGGGGCATAGCAAGGGGGGCAATCTTGCGGTATATGCCGCGGCATCCACAGCCTTTTCGGCAGATCGGATCCTTTCGGTACTGGATTTTGACGGTCCGGGTTTTCCACGCAGTTTTTTTGATCTGCCCCGCTATGGCGCCATACGCGAAAAGATCACAAAATATTTGCCGGAATATGCCATTATCGGTCTGATACGCGAGAGCGACTGCCAAAAAAGGATCGTCAAATGCAGAGGAAAAGGGCTGAAACAGCACAACGGTTTTCACTGGCAGTACACGCACAGGGGGCTGCAGCAAACAGGACGGCTGGATCCGGGAGCGGTACTGCTCAACACCCGTCTGAAACGCTGCTATGGAATGCTTCCTTCTGAGGAAAGGCAGAAATTTATTGAAGGGGTATACCATCTGGCATCCAAGGGGGGCAGGGAAACGCTGACCGAATTGACAAATGAAAGAGGAAAGTTATTAAAGGATTTCAGAGGATTGGAGCAGGAGCAGCGCAAGATTCTTAAAACGGTAGTTGCTCAGATACTGCGCCAACTGCTTTTGGATCAAGAAAAACACACCGCTAAAAAATAAAACTGTTGAAATTGGAAGCGGAATATGATATACTGAATTTACTTTGTTTTTATATGGCGATGCTATGAGGCAACGGCATTTCGGCAAAACGGCGGCTGTTGGGAGCGGTAGCGTGTATACGGATGAAGAAATCTCCGGCGGTTTACCTTTATCAAACCCAAGCGGGAGATTGACATCAGTTTTAAAAAATACATTATTCCCATACTGCCGCTATCATCCGGACAAAATGTTAAAGGCGGAATGAAACTGCCAAGGATGCTATTTATCATGTGCAAGATAAGAGATTTTTGCATTTATATCGGAGGAAAGGGTTACATATGACTGTTTTTTGCTGTCCGCTGTGCGGGGGCGGATTTATCAAAGAAAAAAGCTGTTACCGCTGTGAAAAGGGGCACTCGTTCGATCGCGCAGGCGGGGGATATGTCAATTTGCTGCCTCCCTCGGCGGGACAGCACGGCGATGACAGCACGATGTTAAAAGCAAGGCGGGCGTTTCTTGAGGGCGGCGGGTATACGCCGCTTGCAAACGCCATTGCAGGACTGGTATCGTCTTTGCAAATGGGTAAGGACCCGACCGTGTTTGACGCGGGATGCGGAGAAGGGTATTATACGGAAGCTGTCCGAAAAGCACTGCCAAGAGCGGCGGTTTACGGCGTGGATGTTGCGAAGGAAGCGGTGAAAATGTGCGATAAACGGCATATGAATGCCGACTTTGCCGCCGCCAGCGTTTACAAACTGCCTGTAAAAAACGAAAGCTGCGATCTTGTAATATCGGTTTTTTCTCCCTTTGCAAGGCAGGAGTTTTTGCGCATTTTGCGCCCCGGCGGATATCTCATTTCGGTAATTCCCGATGCCAAGCATCTGTGGGGGTTAAAAAGCATTTTATACGATACGCCATATGAAAATATCGTTGCGCCATATGAGGTGGAAGGATTTACCTTCCTTTCGGACCAAAAGGTGCACTTTATTCTGCATCTTGCGTCAAAAGAGGAAATCCTTTCCCTTTACCGCATGACTCCCTACTGCTACCGTACCGGAAAGGAAGGTGCGAAGCGGATAGAAAAGCAGGAGCATCTTGACACAGAAGCGGCATTTCGTATACTTTTATATAAGAAATAATCGGAAGCGGTATTTCGTAGAGAGAATATCAACAAAACAGTAGAATATGTCAATTGAAAATATGTATGGTTTCTTGACAAAATATGAACAGTATGTTAAAATTAAAATAACATGATTGCACGCAGATGCGATCAAATTTGAAAGGAGATTTCACAATGAAAAAGACTCTCGCACTTATCCTCAGCGTACTGATGGTAGTGTCTGTTGCAGCCTTCGGTTCGATGAGCGTTGCGGCTGAATCCACAACCTTTATCACCCCCGGCTCTGACTGGTCCTACTATTACTACCTTGACGACGGCACCGCTGCAGACGGTGCAGAACTTCCCACAGGCTGGAACGAAGTTGGCTTTGATGCATCCGCATGGGAAGTTGGCGCAACTCCCTTTGCTGAATCGGTTTACGGCGCTTCCTTCCCCACTGTATTTGTTACCGAGGGCAAGAAGCTGACTGTTGCGGCAGTAAAGACCTTCGAAGTAGAAGATGTTTCCAAGATCGAGCTTTTGACCATGGCATTTAACTATGACGAAGATCCCATCGTTTATATCAACGGTGTAGAAGTATTTTCTCGCAACGGATACAGAGATGTATTGACTGACTACGATCTGACCGATAAGATCGACACTTTGAAGAACGGCACCAACACCATCGCTGTTTATATGGAAAACAACATCGGCGGCGGCGGTTTCAGATTCGATCTCGGCTTGACCGGCAGCACCATTGAAATCGTAGATGAAAGCGGCTATGTAATTCCCAAGAGTGCTGAAAAGACCGGCTTCTATGATTTCGGCGGAATCAATGCTGCTGAAAATATCCTGGACGGTAATGTAGATTCCTGCTCCGGTGCCGGACGCGATCTTTCCGGTGTTGAACAGTCCTGGACCGTAAATTTCTATGGCGAAGCGACTGTTGGCGAAATTTACCTGCAGTGCAAGGGTAAGGAAGACAATGGTCATACTACCGTTTCTTCTCATCCCGGCAACGATACTTACGCAGCAGGTGTTATCTTCGGCTTCTACAACGTATATGTTGGTGATGAACTGGTTGCTGAAAATGTTCCTGCCATTTCCGCAGAAGATGGCGGTTATACTGTGAAATTGACTACTCCGGTTAAGGGCTCTTCCGTTAAGGTTGAACTGACCGGTGACTGGTATGGCGATAACTGGGCAAACCTGGCTGACATTACCATCAAGGAAGCTGCTGCTCCTACCGGTGATGTTGCTGTTTACGCTACTATCGCTGTTGCAGTAGCTGCAGCTGCTCTGGTTGTAGTTTTCAAGAAGAGAGCTACTATCTAATTAAAAATTGATACTACATTTTTTCAGCGCAAGTCATTTGACTTGCGCTGTTTTTTTGTTGGGAAAGGAAAGATTGTTAAAAAAATAGATACGCAATTTAAATTTATGTACTGTTTCTTGACAAAACTTTGAAGATATGTTACAATATAACTAACATCGTTGTTTATACGGCGACTGAACTTGAAAGGAGATTTTCACAATGAAAAAGACTCTCGCGTTTATTCTTTGCGTAGTGATGATAATGTCCCTCGTATCCCTGGGCGCATTCTCTGTTGCGGCTGAATCCACAACTTTGATCGAGCCCGGTTCCGAATGGTCTCACTACTACTATCTCGATGATGGTACCGATGCAGACGGTGCACAGCTTCCCGCAGGCTGGTATGAACCCGGCTTTGATGCTTCCTTATGGGATGTTGGCACAACTCCCTTTGCTGAATCGCTTTACGGTTCCAACTTCCCCACTGTTTTTAACCAAGAAGGAAAAAAACTGACTGTTGCGGCAGTAAAGACCTTTACCGTAGAAGACGTGTCTAAGTTTGATGTATTGACTATGGCATTTAACTACGACGAAGATCCTATTGTTTACATCAACGGCAAAGTGGTATTTACCCGTACCGGTTACAAAGATGTACTTACTAATTACGATTTGACCGATAAGCTTGATACATTGGTTAACGGCACCAATACGATTGCTGTTTATATGGAGAATAACATTGGCGGCGGCGGATTCAGATTCGATCTCGGTTTGACCGCAGCTTCCGCATCCGATGCAGTTGATGCAGACGGATATGCTGTAATTAAGTCTGCAGAAAAAACCGGATTTGCTGATTTTGGCGGCGTAAATGCCCCCGAAAATATTTTGGACGGCAATGTAGATTCCTGTTGCGGATCCGGACGTAATAAAGATGTTGATCAATTCTGGACAGTTCACTTCTGGGATGAAGTTTCGGTAAGTGAAATTTATCTGCAGTGCAAGGGTAAAGAAGATAATAATCACACTTCTGTTTCTTCTCATCCCGGTAACGATACTTACGCAGCAGGCTTTATCTTCGGCTTCTACAACGTATATGTTGGTGATGAACTGGTTGCTGAAAATGCTCCTGCCATTTCTGCAGAAGATGGCGGTTATACTGTGAAGTTGACTACTCCGGTTAAGGGTTCTTCTGTTAAGGTTGAACTGACCGGCGATTGGTACTCTGAAAACTGGGCTAACCTTGCTGACATTGCTGTTAAGGCGGCAGAAGGCGGCGAACCTCCCGTTGACCCTCCCGTAGCAGAAGTTCTGGATATCACAATTTCTCCCTACGCTCCCGAGAGTTTGAGAGGCTTCGAAAACTGGCCCGCAGCCGACAAGCAGACACAGCTGCTGATCGCTGTTGACGGTTCCGAAAAGGCACTGGATAAGGAAACATGGGAATTGACTATTACCGATTCCTATTTTACTACCACTAAGGTAATCAAGGCTGTTCCTTCTTCTTCTATCGATAACTGGTTGGTAAGATTCACTCCTTGTTTGTATGAAGGCGAAAATCAGTGGATCCCCGAGGTTGGCGTAGAATATGTAATTTCTGCAAAGGTTTACAATGCAGAAGGTACTTTGATTGCACAATCTAAGGAAGCTACCGGCTTTATGTTGTGTGAAAGCCCCATCGTACCCGAACCCGTAGATCCTCCCGTAGATCCTCCTGTAGATCCTCCCATAGATCCTCCCGATGAAGATCCCGTAACTCCCGAAGCAATGAGCCTTGCTCCCAAGTACGGCGAAGTAGAAAACTGGAGCGGCAGAACATTCTTCATCGTAGGAATCACCACCGCCACCGAAAGCAATGCAGATATGTTTGCAAAGCTGAAGGACGGCAGACTCCTGATGAAGGTA